>JAGLDO010000205.1 GCA_023145555.1 Bacteroidales bacterium | reverse complement strand
AACTGATTAATTGGCCAAATAACTGTCTGGTTTTTTGCAAAGGCAGGATCTAAAGTTGCAATCCCTTTTGATTCATTATATCTAAAAACAGTTAAATTATTATTCTTATGATTTTGTGTGTTGCAAGAAACTATAATTATTAAAGTGAAAATTATGATAAATATTTTATTCATTTTTTTTATATTTATATAGAACGCAGATGACGATGATTTAACTGATTTACACTGATTTTTATCTGTTTATATTTTTGTAGTTAACTCATTATTAAGTGATTATTATTTTTTTTATTTCATACCAAGTCGCTTTTTTTTACCGCAGAGACGCTAAGACGCAAAGGTTTTTTTACGAAAAAAAACATTTTTAAGCCTGCGGACGTTGAAAAGTTTTTATATAAACTCGTTCTTTCATGCGTGTCTCATCTGTTTAATCTATGTTCTATTTCCGAATCCACTCCGAAAAGTTTAAATTTTAAATTACCGAGACCTGACGTGTTTTCTATCATTCAGATTATCAGCAATTTAATTATACTATTTTTTTATTACCACAAACATGTCAGGTCTTTTCGGAGTAGTCTCATTTTTAAAATAATTACTTATCAGAAATATAAACTACTATAATAAAAAACACTAATAATTATTTCATAATTCTGCTTTTATTAAGAGCACGCTGATATTTTCTTGCGTTATTATTATGTTGTCTTAATGATTTGGCAAAAACATGATATCCTGAGAAATCAGCTTTTGCACAAAAATACAAATATGAATGTTTTTCATGATTTAGAACAGCATCTAAAGAAGAAATTGATGGAATACATATTACTCCCGGAGGCAAACCTCTGTATCTATATGTATTATAAGGAGAATCGAAAGATAATTGTTTTTTCAAAACTCTTTTTATAGAGAAATCACCAATTGCAAAAATAACTGTTGGGTCAGCTTGTAATCGCATTCGTTTATGTAAGCGGTTAATATATACACCTGCTAGTCTTTTTTTCTCACTGTTTTTGTTTGTCTCTTCTTCAACAATAGATGCCAGAGTGCTTACTTCAACTTTTGTTAAACCTATTTGCTCTGCCTTTTTAATTCTTTTGTCGTTCCAAAATTTTAAATATTCATTATACATGCGATCAAAAAAACTTTTAGCAGAGGTGTTCCAATAAAATTGATAAGTGTTTGGCACAAACATGCTCATCACAGTATATTGAGAAAAATTATATTTTGAAAGAAACTTTTTATCGTTAAGAAATTTAAGTATTTCTGTTGAATCTGCTTCAATTTGCAAAGAAATTTTTCGGGCTAATTCTTCTTTTGTCCTGATATTATTAAAAATTAAATTTAACGAAGTTTGTTCACCCGAACGCAACAAATTAATTAACTCATTATTGCTCATTTTATCTTTAATAAAATATCGACCGGGTTTCACATGATTGACATAATTTTTTTCTTCGGCGAGCCACTCAAATGTATTTACATTTAGAATAACGTTATTCTTATACAAAATTTCTTTTAAATCGTTAAAATTTGAGCCGGTTGGAATGTATAAATAATTTGAATGTCTTGTTGTTAAAACAACATTTGGCTGAAGCACTCTTTTATACATTTTATAAACATAAAAAACGCTAATTGTTATTAAAAGAGCTAATGCTGAGATTATTATCTTAAAAAATATTGTTGATTTAAAACCATTATTATTTTTCTTTATCTTATTCATAAATATATAATTTGTTAAAAGGGCTCGAATTTATAAAAATAAATTTAGTTAATCACATACAAAGATAATAAAGTTAATAGAGTTCATAAAGTTGAAAGTTCATAAAGTT
>JAGLDO010000204.1 GCA_023145555.1 Bacteroidales bacterium | reverse complement strand
CTTTCAGTCTTTTTATAAAGTTAACAGCTTAGCGGCTTTTCGGAGTAGATTCATATAATTTTTGTTTAAAAAACTCAAGATGAAAATTATTGCCTTTATTAACATTATAAACTATCTTTGAATTTATAGAATATATTGAGGATAGAAATATTAAAGTGTTGTAAATCAAGTCTAAAAATTAAAATCATTACATATTATCGTTTTAAAATTACCTTAACTAATTTCATAATATTTAGTTAAAAAAAACTATCTTCATGTAAACACTTCACCTTTTTTTGATAACAAATATGATTAATAAGAAAGAAATAATTAACTACTATGACAAATCGAAAGTTTCATATAAAGATGTTTGGCACTTAAACACTTGTCTGGCTTTACATTATGGGTTTTGGGGAAAGGGAGTTCGCAATCTCAAACAGGCTCTTTTAAAAGAGAATGATACACTTGCAAAAAAAGTTACTATAAAATCAACCGATATAATTCTTGATGCAGGCTGTGGCGTTGGTGGCAGTTCAATTTATCTTTCAAAAAAATTTAATTGCCATGTATATGGAATTACATTAAGCAAAAATCAGGCAGCTGATGCAACAAAAGCTGCAAAAGACCATGGTGTCTCAAATTTAGTAAACTTTTCTGTTGCAGATTTTCATAACACAAAATTTGAAAACAATTCGTTCGATGTTATTTGGTTTGTCGAGAGTTTTTGCCATTCAGATAATCCGCACAATCTTTTAATGGAAATGTACAGAATTTTAAAGCCAAATGGCAGAATTATTATTGCTGACGCTTTCTTATCAAAAAAAGACATCAGTAAAAAAAATAATCTGATATTAAAAAAATGGCTTAACAATTGGGCAGTCAATAATATACCTGACTTATCAACAGTAACAGGGGCATTCTCTAATATTGGCTACAAAAACATTAATACTTCTGATTACTCAAACAAAATATGGAAATCGGCTTTCTTGCTTTATTTCTATGCAAATTCAGCATTAGCATATGGGCGATTAAGACGATTAATTGGTAAATCGTATGGAGATAATATTACAATAAAAAATACAATTGGTGCAAAATTTCAATATCTTGCGTTGCGAAAAAAATTATGGCAATATAATATTATAAGTGCCTCAAAATAACCAAATAAAACTGATTATTAAATATGAAACGGATACTAAACATAGCGTTACTATTAATAAATTTTTCATCATTAACAGCACAAAATTTCGAAGACTTAACATTTGGTACAGACTCTACTTTTGAAGTAATGACATGGAACATTGAGTGGTTTCCTAAAAATGGGGACATCACCGTAAATAATGTAAAAAATATTATCGAAGCTTTAAATGTTGATGTTATAGCAATTCAGGAAGTTGATGACACAATAAAATTTAATCAGATAGCAGACAGTCTGGTTGACTATACAGGTTATTTAAAATCTTCATGGTTTGCCGGTTTAGCTTATCTTTACAATCCCGATATTATTCAAATCAACAATATTTATGAAATATACACTTCTCAGCCATATTGGAAAATCTTTCCCCGCTCTCCCATGGTAATGGATATGACTTTTATGAATAAAAGAATTATTTTAATAAATAATCATTTTAAATGTTGTGGCGATGGAATTCTTGATATTGATAATCAAGATGACGAAGAAACACGAAGATATAATGCAGTCAATTTATTAAAACAATATATTGATACAAATTTTGCGAATGAAAACGTAATAGTTTTAGGTGATTTAAACGATATTTTAACAGACGATAGTGAAAACAATGTTTTTCAATCAATAATAAATGATTATGAGAATTATTATTTCACTGATTCCCAAATTGCAAAAGGCAGTAGTTCTGAATGGTCGTATCCTTCGTGGCCTTCACATCTCGACCATATTTTAATTACTAATGAGCTTTTTGATGAACTTGAGAATGATGCTTCTGTTATTCAAACAATTAAGATAGATAAATATATTAGCGGAGGCTGGTCAGAATATGACAAAAACATATCTGATCACCGACCTGTGGCAATAAAACTCTTGATGAACGAAAACGTAGGTGTTAATGATGTGCAACAAACAAAAACGCATTTAATAAATTATCCAAATCCTTTTCAATCAACAACAAAATTTTCTTTTGATGCTTCAAATGGTTTGCAAGAAATTAAAATAATAAATCTGCAAGGTCAAAATGTGTTCTCAAAAAGAATAAGCAAGGGTCAATCTTCAATAAGTTGGGATGCCAAAAATTTTCCTGATGGAATATATTTTGCCAAATTACTATTAAATAATAATGAGATAGCTAACACAAAACTCATCTTGATAAAATAAAAAAATCACATCAGAAACTCTACAAATCCAGTTTTTCTTTAAGCAGACCATAGCCGGATTTGCTTGCTTTGGCGATAATATTATTTTTCATAATAATATAATGACTGTCTTTCTCGGCTTTTTCTATTCGTTCAATATAATTTATATTTATGATGTATGACCTGTGTACACGCATAAATATCTCTTTATCTAAATAAGACTCAAGATATTTCATTGTCATATTTTTCAGATACTTTGCTTTCTCCGAATAAATCTGCACATAGTCGTCTTGAGCTTCAAAAAGGATGATTTGTTCTACAGGAATTACCTCAATATTTGAACGTGTTTTAACAGCTATTCTTTCGGTTGTTTTATTGCGGTTAATCGATTTTGCTAAATCATCGTATTTTTCAGATGGAATTATTTTCTTGTTAAATTTATCTTTAACTTTTTCAAGAGTCTCGGCAAAACGTTTTCTCGAATATGGTTTTAACAAATAATCAAGTGCGTTAAGCTCAAAAGCCGTAACAGCAAACTCGTCATAGGCTGTAACAAAAACAATGAAAGGAATATTGTCGAGCAATTCAATCACCTCTAAACCTGTTAGTTTAGGCATTTGAATATCTAGAAAAACGAGATCGGGCTGCAATTCATTAATCTTTTTTGCAGCAGAAAAACCATCGGCACACTCATCAATAATTTCAAAATCGTAATCGTCTTTCAAAAAATTAGCAATCAGTTTCCTTGCAGGTTCTTCATCGTCAACAATTATTACTTTTATTTTGTCGTTTTTCATTGTTAAATTTTTTTCGGAAAATCAATTTGTATTTCAAATATTTTTTCTGTTTTATTAATCGACAACAAATCATTTCTTTTATAAATCAATCTTAATCGCTTGCGTATATTTTCCAGTCCTGTGGATGTGCCTACTGCTTTCGCAGAAAAATCTTCGTAATTATTTTTAAAAATTATTGAGTAAAAATCATCATTATTAATCAGTCTAATATCAATTTGCGATTGCTCTATGCTTTGATAAATCCCATGTTTAACTGCATTTTCGGCTATAGGCTGAAGAATTAAAACCGGTATAAACAAATCATTGCATGAAGAATCAATGTCATAATTGATTTTCATTTTTTCGGGAAAACGAATTTTTTCTATCTCAAAATATCTTTCAATATTTTCAATCTCGTCTTTCACTTTCGTAAATTGATTTTTCGATAATGTAAGAGTATATCTGAAATAGTCTGATAATTTCACAATAGCCTCGTGAGCATCATCGGCATTGTCGTAAACCAAAGAACTGATAGAATTTAAACTATTGAACAAAAAATGTGGATTTATCTGTGCTTTTAGGCTATTGAGTTCTTCTTGCTGAAGCATTGACGAAAGCTCACGTCTTTGTTCAATATTGCTTTTATTTTTTTGACTGATAATGACTAAATTATAAAAAAACATCATTATAAAATATATCATTAAGCCAATAAAAAATTTCACTTCAAACGTTTTTTGCAGAAAAGAAAAATAGTCATCCTGTGTTTGAATAAAAAAAAGCAAAACCAAACTCGATGAAACAAACCAAATTAGCGAATAAACAACCGAAACTGTAAGATGCTGTATAATTAATCGGAAGACATCGTGTTTCTTTGTTTGATTATAAAAAATATAAAACCAAAGACCTAAATTCATCAAACCAATAAGAAGAAAACTTATTGCAGTGTCTGTCAAACTTATGCAATTGCCAAAATTGAAACGATCTGCCGAAAGCTTAAAATAAAAATAAGTCACAACACAAAGCAATAACAAATAAGAAACGGCTTTCCAAATATTGTCTAAAATAGGGTGTTTCATTGACTTATTAAAATTTTTCATAAATTTAATAATAATCGTTCAATATCAAAAAACCTTTTCTTATTAAATTTTGACTTCGCTTTTTTCAGCAAATCGTTTCTTATATCAATACCTGTATATTTGTTATCTGTATTTATAAACTCAGCCGAATTTTTTGCTTCTTACAGCCATTTCTAAAATGCCGGAATTGTAAAAATGTTTAAATCCTTTTTCTATTATTTCAAAAAGCTATTTAAAATCGTTTAATTTCGCCGCCGCCAAAAAACGTTTTACCAACAATTACTAATTCTTTTGCAAGATCAATTTCGTTAGGCGAAACATTATATTTTTCTGAAAAACCACCAACTACTGAATTTGTTTTAATCACAACATTCCAATCGCGCGGAACAATAAGTTCGATACCACCAAAAACCAAATCTACTTCGAGAACATTTTTGCCTTCGGTTGACAATTCAGCATTAAGCAAATTAACTTTACCACCGCCAAAAACAGCTTCAATTTTTCCACCTTTAAATTGTTTTGAAGTTACATTCAAATTAATACCTCCAAAAAGACATTTTTCGTTAACAAAATCATCTGAAAAATCTATTTCTCTATCAGCAAATCGACGATGAAAATCGTTATGAGAACCAGAGCGCGAAAAAATAATTGTGCGAAAAATAATTAACAAACCAATAACAATTAAAATTAAAGGAAATGCCAAATGAGCATATGCTACAGGAATTGCTATTAATTTAGGGAGAATAAAAATTGCACCAATCAAAATAAGAACTATGCCTCCAAAAGTACGTCTGTTTGATGTTAATTGCATTATTCCAAGCCCAATTAACAATGCTTGCCAACTAATAATAATATGAAATAAACCATCAGAAATAAAATCCATTCTATTACCAATAATTACTGCGCCAACAATCACAAACAAAATACCTAAAACAACATGTTTCAAAGGACTTCTTCGATAAGTATTTACTTGTTTGTTAGTGTTATTAAATCTTCTGTGTTGATTAAATTCTTTCATAACATTTGTTTTTATAAGTTTATGTGTACAAATTAAAAGCAAACTACTCAATTGCGCAATCAATTTTCGGTGAATGGTAGGTATTTTTCGGTAAACCAAAACGACTTTTCAAAAAATTGCAATCCCAATTTTTTATCTTTTTTGCTTTTTTTAGCTAACTTTGAATTTCACTACTAAATATATAGTGGGAATAAGACATGCTGGGGTGTTTTATTTCGGTGTTAACTGCAAGCTAAATTGAGCAATTATGAAAACACGAAAAATATTTGTAAATATTTCACTTTTAATTGGTTTAGGATTTTCTATTTATATCCTTATTGTGACATTTACTAATTTTAAGTGGAATACTGTTGCTGCGACTTTAGCGGTTATAACTGCAATTTTAAGTTCCTGGATGACACAAAGAATTATTTGGAAACAGGAAGATGATTTGGAACCATCGCTCAATACATATTTGGATTTAAAAAGTCGTCAAGGCTTAATACAGTTTATAATTGAAAATAATGGAGGTTCAACTGCATATGATATAAAAATTGTTTGGAAAAAACCGCTATATGACTTACATAAAAAGGAAATTCATTTTAATCAAAACACGGATAAAATTGACATCCCAATAATAAACAAAGGGCAAAGATTATCTGTGATTGTAAAGGGCTCACTAAAGGCATTTGAGGAAGCAAAAAAAAATAATGAAAAAATGAATTGTTTTGGAAAAATCCTTTTTTAAAAAAGTAAAAAAAGCAAGAAAATATCTAGCTCAGAATTTTTTGTTTCTCTCGAACCATTTAAAAAAAGCTTAACATTTGAGAGCGAAGAGATTAACTTCTATTATGAAGAAGCAAAAATTCATAAAGATTTAGTTGATATAAACAATTCATTAAAAGAATTAAATGACAATTTAAATAATAAAGCCTGCAGTTAATCAAGTAGCCATCTAACAATCAAATGACCCCCACTGCACCTCTCTCCCACCAAGCGTACGGTTCTCATACTTGGCGGTTCATTAGACAAAAGAAATTTTGAGCTGTACCTCTGTGCGCATAGTTCGACGAGATTGTTTGCCGTGAATGATTGCTTACAGCTAAACATTTTTTCATTTTTTCCAATAAAAAATTTAATTCTATAACGAACAGTGCATTTGTATTTTCCATATTTATAAAATTTAAATGAGTAAATAAATCATCGAATAATGATTTAACCAAATTTGAGAATGAGATAATTAAGAATGCTAAAAGCTTAATTGAAGAATAAACAAACTAAACACCAATCAAATGTCAAAAAAAAACAAAAATTGTTTCGGTATTTAATGTTAATTGGTAACTTTGCCAAATTGAAAAACGCTTTAGTTATGAAAAAATACTTTTTAATGATTATTGGTCTTCTAACAGGTTTGTTAGCAAACAGTCAGGAAGTGAAAAAAATTTTAGCAAAAGATACTCTCAAAATAATTAATAATCGAGATATCACAAAAACAATCATGATAGACGGTAGGAGTGCTGAAATGTTTTCAGAAAAACATATTGAAGGAGCTATACACATTGATGCTTTTCAATATTCTATTACTACGAAATTAAAAAAACATTTATCTTCTAAACAAATTATAGTTTATTGCACAAATCACCGAAGAGCGGAATTAATAACAGAAAAACCGGAAGAATTGAAATATAAAGGGGAAATTATTTTTATTATTGATAGCATAAACGGTTGAATTTCGGCAGGTTATAAAATAACTAACAGTAAAATTAAGCATCATGAACAAAGAAATTGAGAAGGAATATTTAGAAAAGGCAGAGATTTTTAAAGCCCTGGCACACCCTACACGTCTATTTATTATTCACACTATAAAAGATGAAAAATTGTCTGTAAAAGAACTATCGGAAATAGTAGGTATTGATATATCAACTATGTCAAAACACCTTGATATTCTTAAAAAAAATAAAATCATAGTTGGAGAGAAAGAAAAAAACTTTATTTATTATTATTTAGCTATTCCTTGTGTGCTCGATTTTATGAGCTGTGCAGTAAAAGTTGTTAACAAAAAACATCAATGATAGTTAAATTTTGCGCACAATTATTTTTATCTCATTGAGACATAACTCATCATAACCCTTTATGGGTAATTTTACTAAAAAAAATTATTAAACAATTTTACAATTTTGCTAAATATAAAACAATAATTATGAAAGAATTAGAACAATTAATTAGTAAAATGGATTTCCAATATTTTGGAACCGGTCAACACAAAGTGGATGCAGATGTATTTCTTGCTCAGCAAAACACAATTTTTCTTGATGTAAGAGCAAAAGAAGAGGTTGAAACGGTTAAATTACAGTTATCGCAACTTTGTGAAGTAATAGAAATCCCAACCAACGAAATACCAAAACGCATAAATGAAATACCAAAAGACAAAAAAATAGGTGTATTCTGTTCAGCAGGAACGCGTGCAACAATTATTTTTGCTTACTTAAAGAGCAAAGGATATAATGATGTTAAAATAATTTTAGGAGGATATACTCCACTTATGGAAACACTAAACCCCGGTAAACTTTACAAAAAACTAAATAAATAATGAATGTTTTAATTCTTGCGGTTATTATTATGCTTATAGCATTTTTAATGACCATGACCGGCCGTGGAGGAGGAAATTTTTATGTGCTTACATTGGTTATAGCAGGAGTTTCTATGAATCTTTCGGCTTCAACCGGACAATTCATTTTAATGTGCTCATCGCTTATGGCATCTATTCTTTTCAGCAAACAAAAAATGAATCATTGGAAACTGATAATTCTATTAGGTGTTTTAATTTTTGTATCAGCCATGTCCGGCGGCTTTTTTGGGCAATATTTTAATGAAAAAATACTTAAGGTAATATTTGCGATAGTAATGTTTTTTGCTGCTATATTGATGCTAAAAAAACCCAAACAAAAACTAAAAAGTGAACGAAAATGGATAATCTCACTTAAGTCTAATGGAGAAGAATATCACGTTAATCTTTTGGTAACAATACCTGTCGTATTACTAACAGGGTTTCTTTCAGGTATGGTAGGTGTTTCGGGCGGTTCATTTTTAGTTCCTTTAATGCTTTTAACCATGAGTGTTCCAATGCATGTTGCAGTTGGCACATCAACAACATTAGTTACGATTTCTGCTGCTGCTGGTTTTTTCGGGCATTTAGGAGCCGGTGTTTTTGATTTTCAATTAGCTATTCCTTTAGCCTTAGGAGGTATAATTGGCGGATTCGCAGGTGCTAAAATGGCCTTAAAGTCAAAACCAACAAATTTAAAATATCTATTTGCAGGTACACAACTGGTAGCTTCGATAATTATGATTATCAATGCGCTTTAAAAATTTAGAAACCAATTATTTTGGCTTAACTTTATTTATTAATTATTTTTAATGAAAAATATCCTTAATAAACAAAACACTATTACAAAGTAGTTGAAAACTTTAGATAACAAGACAATTGATGTTTTTGTTTATTTAACTAACTTTGAATTAATTAATAAATAAGATTTAAAATATAATTGAAATAAACTCAATCGTCAGTTTATATAATTGTTACAATAAATAAATATGATAATAGACAAAATAGAGAATTACAAACTGTATAAGGGAATAAGCAATAATATTGACAAAGCCTTTAATTATCTTTTTACAACAAATTTATCTGAAATCAACTTAGGAAAACATGAGATAGATAAGGATAATATTTTCGCTATTGTTTCTGAATACGAAACTAAACACATAAGTGAAGTTAAATATGAAGGACATCATAAATACATTGACTTGCAGTATATTATTTCAGGAACCGAGTTTATGGGAACAGCTTTATTAACAAACCAAATACCTGTAGAAATCAACAAAGAAGATGATTATGATTTTTATAAAATAAAGTCGAATTTAATCAAATTCGAGTCGGGTATGTTTATGATATTTTTCCCTCACGATTTGCATATGCCCGGAATTAGCTTGAATCAAGCTTCAAAAATAAGGAAAATTGTAATTAAGATTAAAATCTGAAAAACAATTTATTATGAAGAAAAAAGAAGCATTAAAAGACCTGATACAAATTCCCGGAATTGGTAAATCATTGGCAAACAACCTTATGAATATTAGTATTTACTCAGTAAATGAACTAAAAAAGAAAGACCCTGAAATGCTCTATGACCAATCAAACAAATATGCCGGAACTATTCAAGACAGATGCGTTTTATATGTATTCAGATGTGCAGTTTATTATGCAAATACAGATGAAAAAGAAAGAAACCCCGAGAAATTGAAATGGTGGAACTGGAAAGATAAAAAATGAATAGCTCTAAACATGATTGACAGAATAAAAAATCATCTTTATATTCATCACGAATTAAAATCAGTATTTTTTTTATAAAGCAGTCAAAAAATCTTGTTTTTGATAAAAGATAATTGAGTTCAACATTTTTTATAACAAAAAAAAAAATTAAACATCTAAGGGTTTTGACATTTATTATGATAATCCAAAAAAATTAAAAAAAGCAAACTCCGCTCTGAAGCAGGTTCAATTCTTAAAAAATCATATATTGACAAGCTGCCAAATCTTGAAGGGAAGTATAAGATTAAAACATTTGCCGAAAAAAAATACATAATAATTGAATTTCCATTCAAAGGTAAAATGTTCGTATTTTTTAGCATCATGAAAGTTTATCCAGCATTAAACAAATTGACAAAATAGAATGGTTACAATGCTGAAACTGCAGTAATGGAATTATATGATGTTCTAAACAATAAATTTTATATCGTAAAGAGATTATTAAAGAATAAAAAAGTACAAACACGCAAAAATAAATTACGTTTTATCAGCCATTTATCACTATCAGCATCGAGACATTATCGGTGCTATTTTTTTTATAACATAAATCGTTTTTATAAAAATATTCTTTAACAAATCGCTAAAATAAGTTACATAAAAATCTATTTTTGTAATTCTAAATTTAATTAAATGAAAATTTTTCTTCTAATACTTACTGCAATTATTTGGGGCTCAACCTTTTTCATTATAAAAGATACAGTAATAACAGTCAATGAATATTATATTGTATTTATCAGAACCTTTATTGCTGCTGTTTCTATGCTTGTATTTGTATTTTTTAAAAACAAAAAAGCTCTTTTTAATTATAAAAATCTATTGAGAGGAATGGTTCTGGGATTTTTGTTAGCCATAACTTACATATCACAAACTATTGGATTAAAATTCACAAGTAGCGGACACAGTGCTTTTATAACTGGCGCCGGAGTTGTTATTGTTCCTATGTTGCTGTTCCTCTTTTTTAAAAGGAAGCTTAAAATAAAGGAATTAATAATTTTATTTGTGGTATTTATTGGCTTATATCTGCTTGCTTACGATAGCGAAACAGCATTAAATATTGGCGATTTAATTACGCTAATCACTTCTTTTTCATTAGCATGGCATCTTATTTTATCAGGTAGATACGTAAAAAAAACCGAAGTGTTTTCACTCATAGCATATCAATTTTTATTTGCTTCTATTTTCAGTTTATTACTATATCTTAATACTCACGAAGTATCATTCAAACTATCCGGTAACGAAACCATCTCATTATTGTATCTTGGATTTATAGGAACTCTTTTTTGTTATTTTGTTTCGGTTTGGGCACAAAAACAAGTAGATACAGTTACGGTAGCTTTAATTTTTACGCTTGAACCTGTTTTTGCTTCTTTATTTGCATGGATTTTTGCATCAGAATTATTAAATTTGAAAGAAATTACAGGAGGCTTAATAATTCTTGGAGGAATTGCGGCTTTTCAATTGATTTCTAACAGGAAAAATAAAGTTAATAAAGTTAATTTTATAAAACATACTTATTAAAAAATAACTCAATTACCATCTGCATAATAATGCAACAATTTTCGAACAAAATTACAAAATTAGAAGTGTAGATATAAACACAAATAAAAAATTTATTAATTCGGTTAATTTTGCCACCTAAATTATGGCTAAAAATATCCAGGGAAAATGCCGTATATCTTCAGCTCGATTACAAAATTGGGATTATGGGTGGAACGCTATTTATTTTGTAACCATCTGTACAA
>JAGLDO010000203.1 GCA_023145555.1 Bacteroidales bacterium | reverse complement strand
GGCGGATCGCAATGACGAAAAACACTTTTCGGAGTGAACTCAAGGAATGATACTTTGATAATAAAATTAATGATTTTTATTTATTAACATCCCATGTTATTTCATTGTCCCAATTCGATTTTATTTCTATTATCTCTTTGTAATAATATATTTTTTCCGGTTGAATATTTTTTAATAAGTTCCCGGTATCCCACTCTTTATTATTGTTTTTGTCAACAATTAATTTAAGCATATATTTTTTTGGATAAAGATAATTTATGTTCAAACTTGTGTCGTTTGAGATAAAATATTGTCGCAATAATTTCTCTTTATCACTTAACAATTGCACAATAGAATTTGTGTCGATGTTTGTAATATCCAGATTAATATTTCCATAATAATCGCTCTCTCTTGTACTGAAACTGTTTGCTATTGTGTCGTTTGAATAATTATAAATATCGGTAAAAGCCTTGGGATATATTACTAATTTATAATTTGATTCTTCTTGCCATTTATTTGTTATGCAAAAAGTACGCAAAAATATTGAATCTTTTGTGAATGTTATAGGCTGTAGTATTTCAGTAGAATCTTCCGTTAAAAACAGTTGAATTTTTGATGCGTCGTAGCTTTTAACAGGTGAAGGAGCTTTTAAAATAATTTTTTGATTTAAATCAATTTTATTTTTAATGTTAGTTACTATGTTTAAAAAAACTTCTTTTTTTGGCTCTTCAGTTTTTTTATCTTTACGCTTCCTTTTTTTTCTTGGTTTTTCTTTTTCAACATAAACAAAAGTTACAGTATCGGTAACAAGAGAATCTTGTTCTAAAATGGTTTTTTTATTGTATTTGCATTCAAAAATAAGGCTGTCTCTTTTGTAAATTGTTGAATCAATAAGCCAGCAAATTATTGTGTCGTTATTAAGGTTGCTTTCAATAATGTTCCATTTTTCAGATTTAGTGTCAAAATTCAGTGGAGAAATTTCGCATTTTTTGTCTGAAGGTTTGTTGAAAATAAAAGTACATGTTTCTTTTTTATCCCTCTTGCTTTCAGCAATATATTGTTTCTTATAATCTTCCTGAAACATACACAACTCGAGATTTTTTATTGTTGATAAAAACTCTGTATGTTTTATTATAGTATCTTTAAATATAGTATCGTTATCAACAATTGATTCAATAATTTTAAGTGTATCAATAAGCTCGACTTTTTCCAGATTGGGTATTATTAACGAATCGATAAAAGCAATTTCTTCACTTGGCTGGTCAAATAAAAGATTATTGTTTGCGTCGTTTAAGGCAAAAATGTGGTAATTGCCGGACTTTATATTATTAATTGAAAATTGTCCTTTTTTATTTGTTTGCGAAACAAAATCAGGTGTTTTTTTGTATGGCGTTGAGTCGTTGTAATTTTCATACAACATTACTTTAACAAATTCTTTGGGTTCTAAGCTGAAAGCATCTAAAACAAGTCCGTCAACATAAAGAGAATCAATATAATCGCCGGTTGAGAAACAATATTGATAGTTTGATAAAATATTATTCTCGTTTAAATCTGCAATAGCTTCATGAAAATTAATGTTATAAGTTGTTTTTTCTTTTAAGGTGTCGGTTGTTTCAATAATAAGATTTTTGCCGGCTACTCTAATTTTTGGTTGTTCTTTTAATGGAGGAGAAACAAGTAATTCTTTATTGAGGTTTTTTAATTGAAAAAACTCATCAAATTTTATAACAACTTTTTTTTCTTTAAAATTAACAGAAAAATTTTCAGGATAACTTTTTAAAATTCTAGGCGGAGTAATATCTTTTTCGCCACCTGTAGGCATTACAATTTTAGCACAAGATGCTGTAAATAATATTACAGCAATAAATGAGTAAAGCTTGATTTTTGTTGTTAGAGTTTTTGTTGATTTAATATTCATCTAAAATTGTATATAACGATAAAAATTACAAAATTAACTTAATACAACAAATTCAGCAAAGATTAATTGCTTAACTTATTAATACTCTCAGAAAAGTTTGTTGATACTTGTTTTTAAAAAATTAAAAAAGACCGTGAATTTCAGCATCAATTTTATCAATAATATAGCTTAAATCTTCGGGTTTATCAATAAAATTACGATTGTCAACATCAACAATTAATATTTTACCAAGCTTATACGAACTTATCCATGCTTCGTACCTTTCGTTTAATCTTTTAAGATAATCGAGACG
>JAGLDO010000202.1 GCA_023145555.1 Bacteroidales bacterium | reverse complement strand
TTTAAAAATTTTAACATGTCATAGTTTTTTCCCCTATTGGTGGTAACGACAGTGTGTCTTATTTTCACTATATGTTTAATTATTTCAAAGGTAATTTAAAAAATTAAATATGCAAAATGTCAATTGGGCTTTGAATTTCATCTTTACTCAAAACAATTGGAAGTTTTTTTGGTCATATAAAAATTAGGGTTGTACAATAAAATAAGAAGTTTTGTGTGGAAATAGTGTTATACAAAAAAAGATTGAAGAGTATTTCTTCAATCTTTTTTTTGTGGTGCCACCTGGAATTGAACCAGGGACACATGGATTTTCAGTCCATTGCTCTACCAACTGAGCTATGGCACCCCATTACGGTTTGGCAACGCAAAAGTAAATAAAAAAAGTATTTCTCAAAATAAAAATGAAAGAAAAAACATTTTTATTTTTAGTTGCCTTATTATTAGTAAGATATAAGAGCGTTTTTTTTAATTAGTAACTATTACATAGGTGATTAATAAAATAAGTATTGTGAATAAACTTTCGCCCCACCACTTTGATTTTATTGAAGCAAAATAATTTGCTAAAAGGAAAGATATTGGAATTGCTACTATTACAATAATCTCAATAGATACAGAATGAATTAGAGTAAATAATATTGAAGAAAATATGAACAACCAGAGTAATATTCTGAAATATTTACGGGTAATGATTTTTTTCGTGTTAAGAGTTGATAATAAGTAAAATGAAGAAATTAAAATTAATAATCCCATAAATGAAAATAATATTACATAATTAAGATTAAGTGTTGGAATGCTATTATTAAAGAATAAATTTTCAGATAATATTTGAATTAATAAATCAGTCTTGTCAAAATAAAAGTAATAAAATAATAAGAAGAAATATGGAGTAGCAAGGCCTATAATTGAAATAAACAATTCTCTGAAATTAAATCCACGCAAAGTTATTTTACTAATCCATATAATTGGAAGAAAAAATATAAGGTTAAAATAGAATAAGCTTCCAAGAGATAATAGAAATCCCGACATGAAATAAGTTGATAGCAAATTGCTATTTTTGTTGCTTGTTAATGCTTTATCAAAAGCTAAAAGAAAGAAAAGGTTGGCAAATAAAACAGGATGTAAAGTTTGAAGAGGAAGATATAGACTGCAAATTATTATAAAAAATACAGCAGGTAAATATGTTCTCACGCTCAAAAACATATATTGAAAGTTTAACCTGATAATAATATATGCTTGAATTATTATTAATATAACTGCTATAATAAAAGACAATGTAGAATTTTTTGGAATAAATTTTATTGCCATATCATAAAAAGGCATTGTATTGAATATAATATTTGGATGAGCATGAAAAAGAATTGTTTTACTCCATGCAATAAGCGTTATTAACGGAATAACAAATATTATATAAGGGTGTTGTTTTTTTAATACGCTAAGTATCATTTCTGCTATTTTTAAAATTTATAAATCAAAACCAATATCTTTTCTGTAATATTTACCTTCAAAAATTATTTTTTCAGCATTTTTATATGATTTAGATAAGGCATCATTCATGTTTTTACCACACGAACTTATGGCTAACACTCTTCCACCGTTAGTAATAATTTTATTATCTGATATTTTTGTTCCGGCATGAAAAACAATGCTGTCTTTAACAGAATCGATATTTTTTATTTCTTTTCCTTTTTCATACGATTGAGGATATCCTCCGGATACTAACATAATAGTGCTAACAGTTTCGTCTGATATTTGTAATGTTTTATTATCGAGAGTGTTGTTGGCTACACCATCAAAAAGATCAAGAATATCAGATTTTATGCGGGGTATAATTACTTCTGTTTCAGGGTCTCCTAATCTCACATTGTATTCAATAACAAAAGGGTTTCCGTTAACATTCATCAAACCAAAAAAGACGAATCCTTTGTAGTCTGTTTTATCTTTTCTTAATCCTTTTATTGTGGGAATAATAATTTGTTTTTCTACTTTTTGTTTAAATTCATTGTTTGCAAAAGCAACCGGCGAAATTGCACCCATTCCTCCGGTATTGAGACCGGAGTCGTTTTCGCCAATTTTTTTGTAATCTTTTGCTTCGGGCAATATTTTGTATGAGTTGCCATCAGTAATAACAAAAAAAGAAACTTCAATGCCTTTTAAGAATTCTTCAATAACAACACGCTTGCTGGCTTCTCCAAATTTGCCATTTAACATTTCTGTCAATGCTTGAGTTGCCTCAGATAAAGAATTCAAAATTAAAACACCTTTGCCTGCAGCTAAACCATCAGCTTTTAGAACATAGGGTGGTGAAAGTTGTTTTAAAAAGTTTACTCCCCGGTCAATTGTTTCTAATGATACACTTATATATTTGGCTGTCGGAATATTATGTCTTAACATAAATTTTTTTGCAAATTCTTTGCTTCCTTCGAGTTGAGCACCAATTTTCCCCGGACCAATTATCGGAATGTTTTTTAGCTCATAATTTTCAATAAAAAAGTCTTGTATTCCATTTACTAAAGGGTTTTCAGGACCAACAACAACAAGATTAATGTTTTTTTCGAGAACAATTTGTTTAACAGCTAAAAAATTGTTTAAATCAATATTAATATTTTCGCCAATTGTTGAAGTTCCGGCATTGCCGGGGGCAATAAAAAGTTTTTTTAATTTATTGCTTTGTGAAATTTTCCAGGCAAGAGCATGTTCCCTGCCTCCCGAGCCTAACAATAATACATTCATTTGCAGCAGCTTAAATATTTTTTAATTATTTCGAAAAGTATTTAGTAAACAACCTTCTAAAATCTTTTTCAAGACCGGCGTTTAATTCATTTTGTTCATATAATCCTGAAAGTCTTGTCAATTCTTGCATTATTGAAATGTTTTTTCTTATTTCGTAATCATTAGAAGACTGGTACTTTTTTGGTAAAGATAAAAAGTATTGTAAATTGTCTTGTGTTATTTCTGATAAACGTTTTGCAATACTGTTTGCTTTCTTATATTCTCCGGCTTTATAATAACTATCAATAACAAGAATGTTAAAATAATCGAAAGGAATTATTTTGTCGGGCATTAACTCCATACATTTATCAAGAACGGCAACAGCAGAATCTTTTTTACCTTCAACGATAAGAGCATTTGCTAAACGAGCAAAATTGCTTTTAAGATTCATTGTCATTCTTAAATTATTTTCGTCAAGATAAACAGTAGAATCGTTTATGCCGCCAAACGTAAATTTGTTCATCATGTTGTTATACATAATGTCAGTTGCTATTCTGCCTATTTGTCCGTTTTTGCTTTTAGTTTTAATTGGAACCAGTCTGTAGGCTAATCCTTCAAGTTGAAAATAGTCTTCAAGTCTCAAATAATTTTCAGAGCCAACAGTAATTGCAAAATAAATTGGGCGTTCCCAATCGTTGTTTGCTATAAGGTCAAGAACCATCAGACTGTTTTTTAAAACATAATCTTTTTTTATGTTCCACTTAATTGATTTAACAATTTTATCAGCATCTTTTGGGTTAACAGTTCCGTTTGAAACAACTTTTGTCGAATCAACAGGAACACTAAAATTTTTAGATGGGAAATAATCTAAATCAGGTGCTTGAGGTATTTTTGTTTTAGGATTATCGTCTGCAACAAATTTTATTGCCTCTTTTAAATCAATATTGTTTTTTATTTTTTCAATAATATAAACAATGTCACGTTTTCCTTGAATATATTTGTCATAAGTAAGTGAAAAAGGAATTGCTTCAGAGTCGTAAGCTTTACGTTTCATTTGGTCAATATACCAATCTGTTTGTAAAAGACTTAAGTTAACAACTCTTATGTCAGTTCTAATTCCTTCAACTTCCTGAGCATACCACAATGGGAAAGTGTCGTTGTCGCCATTTGTAAATATAATTGCATTTTTTTTACAAGAATTTAGATAATTTGAAGCAAAGTCGCGTGCTGTGTAACGATTAGATCTGTCGTGGTCGTCCCAGTTTTCGCTAGCCATAATTCCGGGAACAAATGCAAGACACAAAATAGTTGTTAATATTGCGCTAAGTTTTGCAGGTGTTTTTTTGCTCAACAAGTTGTGAATTCCCAATACTCCTAAACCTATCCATATTGCAAAAGCATAAAATGAGGCAGCATAGGCATAATCACGTTCACGTGGTTGTAGTGGATTTTGATTTAGATACACTACAATTGCAATACCTGTGAAAATGAAAAGTAGAGAGACAACCCAAAAATTTTTGCCGTCTTTTTTATATTGAAAAAACAATCCGATTAAACCGAGCAATAAAGGCAGCATATAATATTTGTTGCGTGCTTTATTATTTAACATGCTTTGTGGTAGGTTTTCTTGCGGGCCTAATCTTGCATTATCAATAAAATTAATGCCACTTATCCAGTTACCGTTAATAATTTCACCATGACCCTGAATATCATTTTGGCGACCTGAAAAATTCCACATAAAATATCTAAAATACAGATAACCTAATTGGTATTTGAAAAAGAATTTAAGATTCTCTCCAAAAGTGGGTTTGTAAATAGTTTCTCTTTCTCCTTGTCGGTTTGTAATAGTTATTGGTGTACCCTTTATGTTTGCCCATTCTTTATATGTTTTAATATGCTCAGGTTTTTGAGAACTGTACATGCGCGGGAAAATTGTAGTAAATCGTTTGTCATAATTATATGATTGTCCAATTTTTACTAAAACATATTTTTTGTCTTTTTTTATATAAGTTGTTTTGTCAGAATATGGCTTCTCTTTATCTAATGGGGAATTAAAATACTGTCCCTTAACTAAAGGTCGGTCACCATATTGCTCACGATTAAGATATGACAATAAAGAAAATACATTCTCGGGATTATTTTCATCCATTGGTAAGTCAGCTGCCGAACGAATAACAATCATTGCAAATGATGAATATCCAATTAAAATAACAGTAAAAGCAGTAATAACTGTATTTAAAACAATTTTTTTGTGTTTATAAGTATAATATAAGCTCCAAACAATTAAGCTGATTAGTAATATTATATAAAAAGCAACCCCCGAATTATAAGGCATACCAAATCCATTAACAAACAATAGCTCAAAATACGAAGCAAGTTTTACTACTCCCGGTATTATTCCATAAACTGTTACACCAAGAATGAATATCGAAAGAATTGTGGTTTTAATTAATCCGGTTTTTGTAACTTCATATTTTTTGAAATAGTAAATAAATACTAATGCCGGAATTGCTAATAAGTTAAGAAGATGCACCCCAATTGACAGTCCCATAAGGTATGCAATTAAAATAATCCAACGATTTGCATGCTTCTCGTCGGCTATATCTTCCCATTTTAAAATAGCCCAAAAAACAACTGCTGTAAACAATGACGAAGTTGCATAGACCTCTCCTTCAACTGCAGAAAACCAAAAAGAATCGGAAAAAGTATAAGCTAAAGCTCCAACTAATCCACTTCCTAAAACAGCAATTATATTGCCTGATGTTATTTCGTTATTTTTTATAATAATTTTTTTTGCAAGATGAGTTATTGTCCAGAATAAAAACATTATAGTAAACGCACTTGCCAGAGCAGACATTGAATTTATCATTTTAGCAACATGTGCGGTATTGCTTGCAAATAGAGAAAAGAAACGGGCTATTATCATGAATAAAGGTGCTCCTGGAGGATGTCCTACTTCTAATTTAAACGAAGTTGCAATAAATTCACCACAGTCCCAGAAACTTGTTGTAGGTTCAATAGTGAGTAAATAAACAATAGCTGCTATTAAAAAAGTTCCCCAGCCAAAAATGTTGTTATAAAAGTTGTATTTTTTTATTTGTTTGAATTCCATAAATAGCTTTTATTAAGTAAATTAATGTTTAATGATTTTGTGTCTTGAGCTTTTACAAAGTAAGTTTATTTTATACGTATTAGTTAAATTTTTAGCGAATATATAATAAAATATTTATATAAGTTATTCTAACAATAAAAATTAATAAAAATTGTTTGATAAATTGAATTTTTTATTAAATTTGCAACCTCAAATAATAATTGTCCGATGGTGTAACTGGCAACACGTATGTTTTTGGTACATAAGAGTCCAGGTTCGAGCCCTGGTCGGACAACATAAGCCTCTCAATATGAGAGGCTTATTTTTTACAGCTTTTATTTTTTGAAAATAAGCAATTAGGGCTCACTTTAAAATTCGGGT
>JAGLDO010000201.1 GCA_023145555.1 Bacteroidales bacterium | reverse complement strand
TTTTTTGTTGTTCTATTGAGTTTACTTTTATCACAATACCATCAATATCATAATCAAGATTTTTGCGTTCTTTGTCCCAATATTCAATAAATTCAGTTATTTCTTCAATATTTTTGCATAATTTAAAATTTTCGGAGATTTTCAATCCCCATTTTTTTGCATTTTGAATATTATCGTAATGATTATCAAATTTCAAATTCTCTCCTAAAATATAATACAAATAACAATCTAACGGACGTCTGGCAACAATAGAGGATTTTTGAATTTTTAACGAGCCTGATGCTGCATTTCTGGGATTTGCAAAAGGAGCTTCACCAATTTCAATCCGTTCTTCATTTAAACGATTAAATGCTTTGAGAGGAATAATTATTTCACCTCTCATCTCAAGTTCGTCGGGATAGTCGTTTCCGTGCAATTGCATGGGAATACTTTTAATGGTTTTGACATTAGATGTAACATCGTCGCCTATAACGCCATCGCCACGAGTAACAGCATGATGTAATTTACCATTGATATAGGTTATGCTTATTGAAGTGCCGTCGAATTTTAGTTCACAAACATATTCAAAATTGTCTCCAATTGTTTTTCTCACACGATTATCAAAATCAATAATCTCTTGTTTTGAGTAAGTATTGCCTAACGACAACATTTGGTATTTATGTTTTATCTGTTTAAACTCAACATTTATATCATTGCCAATACGCTGACTCGGGGAATTACTATCGAAGAATTCAGAATTTTCATTCTCAAGTTTAATAAGCTCATTTATAAGCATATCGTAGTCGTAATCACTTATTGTCGGTTTCGATTTTACATAATAATTGTAATTATGTTGATTTAACTTTTTTCTTAAATAATTTATTCTATTTTGTATATCTTGTTTTGTCATTTTTTGAACCTCTTTATGTTATCGGAAAATTTATTAATGTCGTCTTCAATTTCTTTTAAACTGTTTTCTTTTTCGATTTGTCTTTGAGTTTTTTTATACTTTGCAAATTCCACATTCGATTTTTCAATGGCTTTTTGGTGACTTATTTTTCCTGCGTGAGTTAAAAGTTCTCTTCCGTTAAGTTGCAAAATATTATCCAATTTATTAATCCAATCTTTCATATACATAGGTTTTTGTTGCTGTGCCATAGTTTCAGCAAAGGCAAGATATTGTTCTACAATTAATCCAAGAAGTTTTATTTCTTCTTTGTTAAGATAATTTTTTGCAATACTAACTTCACTTTTTTTTATTTTGGCAGTAATTTTTTTATCGTAAGATTGCATACCAAGAAGCGGTAAACTTGCATCAACTCTGCGATAAATCAATTCGGCTGCTGTTTGTCTGCTTATTGCCCAAAGTAATTTATTTTGCACAATTTTAAAAAAATTAATAGTTTTATCGTCTTCTGGGTCGGAATCAATACTTGTAGTATAAATATCTTTAATTTTTTGATAGAAAAATCGTTCAGACAACCTGATTTCACGAATGCGTTCTTGCAATTCGTTAAAATAATTCATTGAGTTACCTGTTTTAAATCTATCATCGTTTAAAGTAAAACCTTTAATTATGTATTCTTTCAGTCGTTGAGTTGCCCAAATACGAAATTGTGTGCCTTGTTTTGATTTTACACGGTAACCAACCGATATTATTACATCAAGATTATAATAATTGGTATTGTATAATTTGCCATCGTTGGCAGTTGTCCGGAAATTCCGGACAACTGAATTTTTATTCAATTCTACTTCTTTGAATATATTATTTATATGCTCTGATATAGTTTTTTTGTTTTTCACAAACAATTCGGACATTTGTGCCTGTGTAAGCCAAACCGTTTCATTCTGAAAACGAACATCAAGTTTCGTTTCTCCGCTTTCGGTTTTATAAATTACTATTTGTGATTTATTTTCTTCCATAATGTTAAATTTGGCTTATTTTAGTCTAAATGGTTATTCCCTACTTTTTTTTTGTATTTTTAAAGATAAATCATTTCACTAAATTTATACAAATTTATTAAAACCAATTAAAAAAAATCAATAATTTTATTTTTTAATTATCATTATGTTATATATTTGCATTGAGATGGTTTTTATCAATTATTCAAGTTGATAAAATAATTGGGAAACAGGTGAAAATCCTGTACAGTACCCGCTGCTGTAAGCTCTTTTAACTTTTAAACATCTAAGCCACTGTCGTTATTGGTGATGGGAAGGCGTTTAAAAAGGGAGTAAGTCAGAAGACCAGCCATTTAATTTTATCAATATTCAAAAAGCTTTCGGGAGCAAAAGCAATGATTAATCTCTAATTATTCCCTTTTTTATTTCCGAGTTGGCGTATGAATATTAATTGTTTAATTAATTTTTTTAACGTTTAACTAAAATTTAAAATCATGAAAAAAAATTACTTTTTGATGCTATTATTAGCAATTTTTGTATTACCACAGTTTGCTAATTCGCAGACTAATGTATCAACTTTTGAAGAACTTGAGCTCGATTCTTCGGGTTATTGGAATGGCTCAGATGATGCAGGTGGTTTCACAAGTGGAAATGCTTTTTTTGCTAACAATTACAACCATGACTATTTTTCATGGTCAGGCTTTTCCTACTCAAACCTTAAAGACACTGTAACTGCGGGATATACAAACCAATACAGTGCTTATGCCGGTATTGGTGCAGATTCATCAAATAATTATTGTGTAGCTTATACTTCTGGTAATGATACTGTTAGATTAACAACATCAACAATAGTTTCCGGTGCTTATTTAACAAATAACACTTATGCCGCTTTATCAATGCGTGATGGAGATTCTTATACTAAAAAATTTGGTGGGACAGACGGCAATGCCCCTGACTGGTTTAAACTTTCAATTTTTGGTATTGATGATAATAACAATAATACAGATACCATAGATTTTTATTTGGCAGATTTTCGTTATGCTGACAATGATAGCGATTATATTGTTAAAGATTGGAAATGGGCTGATTTTACTTCGCTGGGAGATGTGAAAAAAATTGTGTTTTTCTTGTCTTCAACAGATAACGGTGATTATGGCATGAATACACCCGCTTATTTTTGTTTAGATAACTTAAACGGAACAGTTACAAGTGTTAATGATTTAATTGTTAATAACAATTCTGTTACGGTTTATCCAAATCCATTTCGTAATTCGGTTAATATCAATATTGACGGTATTCAAGATGCA
The DNA here is from genome assembly GCA_023145555.1 of Bacteroidales bacterium. Taxonomy (GTDB): domain Bacteria; phylum Bacteroidota; class Bacteroidia; order Bacteroidales; family B39-G9; genus B39-G9. Next base: position 3,400 of record JAGLDO010000201.1, on the reverse strand, counting down.
AAACAAATTTATGTTACTGATATTTCGGGTAAATTGGTTTATAATTCAAATTATATTTTAAACAATAACCAGATTGACTTATCATCATTAACAAGAGGATTTTATTTATTAAGTATTAAAACTCAAAATAAAGTAATAACAAAGAAAATTATTAAACAATAACTATTTTTTTTTCAAAGTCTCTGCACAAATAATTTATTTTAGATTGCTTCGTGATTCCTTTTCACTAAGGAAAAACAAACATTTTATTTTTGTGCAGAGACTTTTTTATTTCAAAAACTTTTATTAATTTAATTTTTGATGTGAATTTATTTTATATTTTTACCTACAATTAAATTTATAAAACAAAAATCTAAAATTATGATTACAAAAGAAGATGTGTTAAAAGCAATTGAAGATGTTAAACATCCGGCAATAGATTTGTCTTTACTTGAATTGGGAATTGTTAAAACGGTTGAAGTTGAAAATAATAACGTTAAAGTTACTTTTGCTTTTCCTTTTCCAAATATTCCAATTGCAGATATGCTTATTAATTCTATTAAGCAACCAATTATTGGTTTAGGTGCAGAGTATGAAGACTCAATTGTAATGATGACAGAAGAAGAAAAACAACAATTTTTAATGTTAGAACAAAGTGCCTGGAAAGGAATGTAGTATAAGTTAAAAGTTCATAAAGTTGAAAGTTGAGCATAATAATATCCCGACATTTCAAGGTTGAATCCACTATTTCACAATCAACACTTTTTTTACAATTTTACTTTTATCTGAAATTATCTGAATTAGATACAATCCTGCAGGATGCTCATTAAAATTAATCTTCACTAAATTATTGTTAATTTTATTTTTATCAATCTTCTTAACAAGAGTTCCAAAGTTATTAAAAACATAAATATCAGATTGTTTATTAATATTTGAAATATCAACAAAAACATTTTCAGATGACGGGTTTGGATATACATTTACATCTGTTTTTTCTTTAGGAAGATTATCAATTGATGTAGATACATATCCGACTACTGGCCAAATTGCCTGATTTAATGCTATTCCCCATGAATTATCACTATTAAAAGGCATCCATTGTTCAAGATAATTCATTTCCCAAGCAGTGTTTATTTTAGCATTATACTGAGTATTAGTAACAATTGCAAGACTGTCACCTGCTTCCTGAGGTAGAATTACACCGGCATAGAATGAACCTGTTATAGCAACAGGATTTGCAAACTCAACATAAGTATTATTATTACCATTAACGTCTGTTACAATTGATGAGATTGGTTTGGTTGCCGTTCCAATTATTTTTCCGGGAGCACCGTTATTATCATTCCAAATTGAGAAGGAAACATTTGATTTATTTCCTGTAGCAACTCCAAAATAAATATAAACACCTGTTATCACATTGCGGTAACCATAAGAGGTAGAATCATAATATTCGGCTTTAGCTAAGTCGCCAAAGGCATTATTACCAGCTAAATATCCACCTGCATTAGCAATATATAAAGTAGCAGTATCTCCTTCGTTAAAATTACTAAGCGAAATAATATCAGTTGGCTCATCAGAAGTTGGTTCATAGCCATTTAATGAGCTAACTCCTGAATTATTAGGGTCAAGCCAATGTTTTAATTGTTGCGAATAGTCACTATAATCGCTCCAAGAGTTTGAAAGCTTTGCAAAAAAATCGTTGTATGGATATTCACATGTAGCTTCGCCTCCTGTTAGATTGCCTACAATATGATGGGTTTCATTAAACAATGGTGCTCCTGAAGAACCTCCTTCTGTTGTACCCAGCTCCCAGTTTATAATTTTCCAATGAGAATTAGCGTCATAACCAGTGTAAGTATCAACTACAGGGTAATCATTATCTTTACATATTTTCTTAGCATCTCCCTGAGGGTGATGAATACAGACTGTTTTCATTGCAGGTAGTGAAGTATTATTCCAACCTGAATAATATGGTTTATAGCTTAATGGTGGTTGTGTTGATAATTCAACCAGACTAAAATCAAGTTGTCCGGCAGTGTCATTTTTCGTTGCTTTTAAATAAGCTCCTGATAATGATTGAATTGAAGATGAAATAGGATTGGGATCAATTGTATCATTACATGATAAATTTTCATAATTAAAATAAAAAATTGATTTTTCAGCAAGGCTTTCTGAGCCAATACAATGATTTGCAGTTAATAAATAAGGTTTACCGTCATTATTTGTATTGTTAACTAATGCACCTGTACACAACTCTGTGTTGTTAATAATAATTCGACAAACTGAATGCTTTTCCTTTTGCCATTCAAGACCTTCGTCACAATTAATATCAACATTACAATCCCCTGAAAGTCCATATTGTCCATCTTTTGTATTTAAATAATTAAATATTCCTTTATAATCATGCGCTACTTGATTTAAGCTTATTAATGGCTTAAATGCTACATTTTTGGGTTCGTTGTATTCAATAATAATTGCATCTCCTTTAACAGGAGAGATTGACAAAACCTGACTTTGTTTGTTGTTTTTATTAGTAAATGCTCCTAATAATTGAGATTTGTTTACATTATAAACAAAAAAATTTGAACCGGGTGGTAAATAATACTTATTAAAAGTGATTCCAATTGAATAAGCTCCGTTAGATTTAACACCTAATCGCCATATTTTATTTCCATTTGGCAGGGTATCCCAAACACCTGAATTTTCAGTATTGAAATTAACATTTATTTTTTTTGCAAAACGTAAAGGCTTTCCCTTAAGTTGTGTGTTAATAGTATCTTCTAATAATAATTTATTTACATCAACATTTTTCATCAATTCAAAAGGAATTAATTTTTTTAGTTTTACACTATAGCTTAATGGTAAACCTCCATAGCTAATTTGAGCAATAACACTGTTTGAAGTAAATAATAACAATGAAATGATAAAAATTGTTAATAATGTTGTTATAGTAAAACAAGTCTTCTTCATAATTTTTACATTTTGCAATACGATAGGCAAAGGTAAAAAGATATGATAAAGAAACATTAAAAATAATTGAAATTTTAGATTACTGTTCTATCAATCTATTAAAGGATGAGATTACTCAAAAAACACCTGACAGGTTTGTTTCAATAAAAAATAGCGTGGCTAAATTGCTGATAGTCTGAATAATAAAAAACCTATCAGGTTTCAATCCGTCAGCTGACTGATGACTTTTCGGAGTGGATTCAAGGATGTATTAATATTAAATTTATGATTTTTTTATAGCCGAATCTACTCCGGAAAGTCTGTTTTTGCCACGAAAGCACAAAGATATAAAGTATAAAATATTGAAAATAAATCCTTTATGACTTGTTGTCTGCTTTTTCTGATTTGAAATCCGAAAGCATTAATATACAGCTTGTTAGTTCGCGGTTACAAATCCCGAACAGCAGTGTTT
>JAGLDO010000200.1 GCA_023145555.1 Bacteroidales bacterium | reverse complement strand
AATTTAGTAATTGAACTCCCGACTAATGATGCAATTGCAATTAAAACCATTAAAGGTAAAGCATAATTAAGTATTACCTCTTTTTTATCATCTGTTTCAGTTTTAATAATCTGCCATTCATCAACAGGTTTAGCAATAATATTCTTGGCTCTGTTATAAATCTTATTGAAATCCATAATTTTTATGTTTTATTTTGGTTCAATACAAATATACAAAATTTTATAAAAAATAAAGTATATTTGTGTAAGAAAATTAAAAAAATGTCAATAAAAAAGATCAACTTAGTTACTGTTCTTGGATCAACAGCAACCGGAAAAACTTTGTTTGCTACCAATCTGGCTTCAAAAATTAATGGAGAAATTATTAGTGCAGACTCTCGTCAAGTATATAAATTCATGGATATTGGAACAGGCAAAGATATTGACGATTATAAAATAAACGGCAATAAAATACCTTATCATCTAATCGATATTGTTGATGCAGGTTATAGCTATAATGTTTTTGAATATCAAAAAGATTTTTTAACTGCTTATAATGACATAATTACCAGAAATAAATTCCCAATGCTTTGTGGTGGTACCGGCATGTATATTGAAGCCGTTTTAAAAGGATACAAATTAATTAATGTTCCTGTTAATGGAAGTTTGCGTCAACAGCTTGAATTAATGTCCAAAGACGAATTAATTAAAATATTCAAACAATTTAAAACTCCACATAATGTAAGTGATTTGAACTCTAAAAAAAGACTTATTAGAGCTATCGAAATTGAAAATTATTACACCAAAAATCCTGATATTGACACCTCATATCCTGATATTACCCCATTAATTTTTGGTATAAAATATGAAAGGGAAATAGTAAAACAAAAAATCACACAGAGACTAAAAAGTCGCTTAGAAGAAGGAATGATTGATGAAGTAAAAAGTTTATTAGACAAGGGAATTCCTTCAGAACAACTAATTTATTATGGGTTAGAATATAAATTTGTAACAAATTATTTATTAGGAAGCTTATCTTACGATGAAATGTTTACTAAACTAAATATAGCTATACATCAATTTTCTAAACGACAAATGACATGGTTTAGGCGAATGGAACGCAACGGTTTTAAAATAAACTGGATAAATGGGAATCTATCAATAAATGAAAAAATAAATGAGGCATTGAAAATAATGGGCTTTTTATAGAAAAATATAATTATAATTGAAAAGAAATAAATATTTTAAAATTCTTGATACTAATGAAACCCCGTCAAAATTGGCGGGGTTTCATTTATAAAGAAATACTATAAATTATGTTTTTTAACAAAATCATTAAGGATACCTTTTAAATCAGGTTGTCCAATTTCTTGTAAATCATAATAAACACGAGTGTTCGGTTTACTAATATTAATAATTCTGTTAAGGTCAATTGGAGTACCAATAACAACAGAATCACAATCAGTAGTATTAATAGTAGTTTCAAGGTCTTTTAATTGTTGGTCAGAATATCCCATAGCCGGTAATAAAACACCAATATTAGGATAAATTTTAAAAGTTTCTGACAATTTACCAACTGTATAAGGTCTTGGGTCAACTAACTCAGCAGCACCAAATTTTTTAGCAGCAACAGTACCGGCACCAATCTTCATCTCACCGTGAGTTAAAGTAGGACCATCTTCAACAACAAGAACTCTTTTACCTTTTATAACTGATGGATCGTCAACACTAATAGGAGAAGCACCATCAATAACAATAGCATTAGGATTAACTTTAGCAATGCTCTCTCTAACAATTTGAATACCTTCAGGTGAAGCAGTGTCCATTTTATTAATAATAATAGCATCTGCCATTCTCATATTAACTTCACCCGGGTAATAACTTAACTCAGCACCAGGACGGTGAGGGTCAGCTACAGTAATTGTTAAATCAGGTTTGTAAAATGAAAAGTCATTATTACCACCATCCCAAAGAATAACATCACATCCGTCAGGATCTTGTTCTGCAGCTCTAACAATAGCTTCATAATCGACACCTGCGTAAATAACATTACCACGAACTACGTGTGGTTCATATTCTTCCATTTCCTCAACAGTACATTTGTGTTTTTTTAAATCTTCAACAGTTGCAAAACGTTGAACAGCTTGTTTTTCTAAGTCACCATAAGGCATTGGGTGACGAATAGCAACAACTTTTAAACCACGCGCCATTAAATCTTCAATAACTTTTCGTGAAGTTTGGCTTTTACCACAACCGGTACGAGTTGCAACAACTGCAACAACAGGTTTTTTACTCTTAACCATAGTGTCACCAGGGCCTAAAAGCATAAAATTAGCGCCAGCAGCATTAACAACTGAACTAATATTCATTACTCTATTATAAGGTACATCACTGTATGAAAACACACAATCATCAATATTCTTTTCTTTGATAAGAGTTGGTAATTCTGCTTCAGCAAAAATAGGAATACCATCAGGATATAAATCTTTACCTGCTAAAACTGCAGGGTACTTTCTTCCGTCAATATCAGGGATTTGAGCAGCTGTAAAAGCTACAACATTATAATCTTGGTTACCTCTGAAATAAGTATTAAAGTTGTGGAAATCTCTTCCAGCAGCACCTATTATTATTACATTTTTTTTAGCCATAATTTTTTCTCCTTTTATGTATTTATTAATATTTATTTTAAAATTGTCACACAAATATTAAAAAATTAAGCAACAAATCAAAGTGCCTTTTATTGTAAATAGTTAAATTTCCCAGCTAAATATACGTGGCAACAAATTGAATAACATATAATTAATCAGAAACAACAATAAAGTTTTAACAATTTTATGTTTAATAATATGTTTTCATTCTTTTTCATTAATTTTGCATAATGAATTTCTTGGCACACACATATTTATCGGGCAACTCAGAAGAAATTAGAATTGGAAATTTTATTGGAGATTTTGTAAAAGGAAATGATTACAATAATTACTCATTAAAAATAAAAAAGGGAATAATATACCATAGAGAAATTGATGACTTTACAGATAAACATAAAATTGTAAAAAAGTCAAAACAACGACTTCAATCTAAATATAATAAGTATTCAGGAATAATAATTGATATATTTTACGATCATTTTTTAGCAAAAAACTGGAACTCATACTCAACAATAAGTTTAGACGATTTTTCGACACAATTTTATGCCCAATTAAAAAGCAATTATTCAATATTACCATTAAAAGCAAAAGAAATTATACCCTCAGTAATAAACAATAATTGGTTTAAAACATACTCAACCCTAGAAGGCATTGAAAAGGTTCTTAACGGAATGTCTAAACGCACAAGTCTACCAAACAACACCAAATTCGCAATAGAAACTATAAATAAAAACTATGCTTTATTTGAAAAAGAATTCTATTTATTTATTAATGAAATTATTGAACATTTTGAAAAAAAATATAAACTAAGCATAAAAAAAGTAATCAATAACTCATTTTAGTATTATATTTAAAATTATTAAAATACTGTATCTTTTAAATTTATTAGAACAAAACTTTTTTTTTTAAAAAAAACATTCATACATTTGTTTTTTAAAAGAGCAATATTTTTAAATAATAAAAATTAGAAACAAATAAAAAATAATTATGAAACGAAAGAATGTTAGTTATTTAGCCTCAATTTTATTAACAGCCGTACTTTTGACTAGTTGCGGAGGATTAAATAAAATGGTAAAATTGGCTCCAGAAGTAAGATATAGTGTTACTCCTGAAATTTTGGCAATGCACGGTGATAGTGTTGAAATTACAGTAAAAGGAACTTTTCCTGCAAAATATTTCAACAAAAAAGCCATAATGACAGTTACCCCTGTTTTGAAATATGAAACTGGTGAAACAGCTTTTGAAACAAAAACTTTACAAGGAGAAGATGTACAAGCAAACAATACTGTTATTTCATTTGTTAGTGGAGGTAGTTTTCCACTAAAGAGCACAATTCCTTATTCAGAAGATATGAAAATATCTGATTTAGAATTAAGGATAAAAGCTTCAATAAAAGACAAATCTGTTGACGTTCCTGCTCAAAAAGTAGCTGATGGTGTTATTGCAACAGCAAATCTTCTTGAAAAAGATCCAAAATCAATTAAAGCTGACGATAAATTTGTTAGAGTTACAACTCAATCAAAAGGTGCTGATATTCATTTTATTATTAATAAAGCAAATATTCGCAACTCAGAAATTAAAGCTGAAGACATGGCTGCTTTAAAAGACTATGTGAAAGAAGCTAGCGAAAAGAGTAATTATGAATTTAAAGGTGTTGAGCTTTTAGCTTATGCTTCTCCTGATGGAGCAATAGATTTAAACACAAAGCTTGCTGCTAATCGTTTAAAAAACACTCAAAAATATTTTGGTAAACAATTAAAAAGAAATAAAGTAGGTGCTGCTAAAGAAGAAGATTTCTTTAAAGCTAATTCAACTCCAGAAGACTGGGATGGTTTCCAAAAATTAATGCAAAATTCAGAAATTCAAGATAAAGATCTTATTTTAAGAGTTCTTTCAATGTATTCAGATCCTGATGTACGCGAGAAAGAAATTAAAAATATATCTGAAGCTTACACTATTATTGCAGACCAAATTTTACCTAAGTTAAGACGATCTCAATTAAAAGTTAATATTTCTGTTATTGGTTATTCAGATTCTGTTTTAACAGAATTATCAAAAAACAATCCTGATACATTAAATATTGAAGAATTAATGTATGCTGCTACTTTAACCGAAGATATTAACGAACAATTAAACATTTACAAAGCAGTTGTAAAAAAACATCCTGAATGTTTAAGAGGACATAACAATATTGGTTATGTTAATATTAAACTAAACAAATTAGATGAAGCAAAAGCTGCTTTTGAAGAAGCTAAAAAAATTGATGCTAATAATGCAATGGTACTTAATAACTTAGGAGTTGTTACCTTTCTTCAAAATGATTTAGAAGCTGCACAAGAGTATTACAATGCTGCTGCAGGAGCAAAACAAGGTAACGAAATTAGCTACAATCAAGCTATTATTAAAGTTAAAAAAGGTGATTACGAAAATGCTTTAACTTTATTTGCAAGTAGTAAATACAATACATTTAACTTTGCTTTAGCAAAATTCTTAAACTTTAAAAACACTCAAAATGCTGATGCTTTTGAAGCTTCAATGGATATTCTTAAAAATGTTGAAAACCAAGACAACGCTTTAATTTATTATTTAAAAGCTATAATTGGTGCACACCAACAAAATGCTGATCTTATTTACAACAACTTACGTACTGCTGTTGAAAAAGATGCTACTTTAAAAGAAAAAGCTAAAAAAGATATTGAATTTGCAAAATATTTTGAAGATGATACTTTTAAATCAATCGTTCAATAATATTTAAAATATAAAAATATAAAAGGCTGTTCAATGAACAGCCTTTTTTTGTTATGGTTTATAAGATTAAAATTATATTTACATTAACAATACAACTTATTTATTACGCTTTGAAAAAAAATCCCACATCACAATTCCGGCGCTAACCGAAATATTAAATGAGTGTTTTGTCCCATATTGAGGAATCTCAACACAATAATCACTCAAATCAACAATATCTTGAGCCACTCCTTTTACTTCATTACCAAAAACTAAAGCATACTTCTCATTACTTTCAACAACAAAATCAACTAATGAA
>JAGLDO010000020.1 GCA_023145555.1 Bacteroidales bacterium | reverse complement strand
CCACCATAGGATATATTACAATACGACATACTGCTATTTGTAGCACCATCGCCAAAATAAATATAGTCCCAGTCACCTGCCGATGGATTGTCGGCTACAGAAGTGAAAGTAATTGGATTGTCTGATGTCCCGTTTGCAATAAGTGACGAACCTGAAGAACTGTATCCTATATCTAATTCGGAGTTTTCTTTAAATTTGATTACAGTGCCGGGTTCAATGGTTAGTGTAGCTCCATCAACCGAAATATTCCCGTCAACAATATAAGTATTTGATGATTTCCATGTTGTATTAACTGTAATATTCTCTGTTACCGTTTTGTTTTCTGTAGCCGGTGTTACATTTAATATGTCTGAGCATGAGCTAAACAATAATGAACCGATTAATAATAATGTCTCGAATTTGAATTTGAATTTTTTCATAGATCTTTGTTTAAAGTTTTATTAAAAAATGAAGAAAAAACGGTGTGGAATTTCCCGTAGGAATCCTTTATTAATTAAAATTGTTTTTATGATTTATACTGATAAATAGAATTTTTTAATTGATTGAATTAAAAATATAAATTAATGACGTTTACTAAGTAGCTCAATTTTTTTATTCATAAATTATATATTTTTTTTAATACCGGTTCCATTAAAACGATTGAACTCTTAACGTTATTAATAGTAACAAAGCGTTGATAGATTAATTACATTAAATTATGTGCATATATACAACTATATAAAAGTAATTTTTTTTTTTTGTTTAGCAAACTTTTTAACGATTAATTTCTGAAAGGTATTTTTCTTTAATCAGTTGTAAATATTCTTTGTCAATATTTTTATTATATATTCTAATAATATCTTGTAGTTTAAAATCTGTATAAAAATACCCAACAGTTGCATCAAACATGCTTTTATCCCAATTGTATTTTACTTTCTTTGTAATTGCAAGGAATTGTTCCCAAGTTAATTCTTTTGGGATGTAAAAATATGCATGAAACTTTTCAATATTGTCAAAATACACGTCATCCTCAATCTTTATTAGTTGAAATAATTTGTGAAGTTTTATAATTGATTGTGCTTTAATCTTTTTTTTTGAAGTTTTTCTTGGTTCAATACCATGTTTAATATATTCTTCTTGAAGAGGTTTTATTTGTCCGTAATTTTCCAGACCTAATATTCTTATTACATTATATTTTTTGTGATATATTTTAATTGTCCCCCAGGCAATTGAAAACTTACAATCAAGATATTCTTGTATTTCATAAGAGCTTCTTATTATTTTTTCAGAAGAATATTTGGTTTTAGTTGTGAGGTATATATATAAGGGTTTTTCTTCTTTTTGAAAGTAATCATAATATCCGGGATAAGGAGCTTTTGCTTCGTAAACTCCGGTATTTGGAACAATGGCGTCAGTAATCTTAGATAATTTTTCTTCTTTAGAGATTAAACCAAAATGCTCAATAATTTTTGTCATAGTCGTAAAATTAAAAATATTATTAAAATTACGCCAATATTATATACGTGTCAAGATTTTGAAAATGTTTTATATAAAAATTATTGATTATCAATTTTATATAATTGTTTTGTGAAGTAATGAGACTTATTATTTTATACTGCAAACTCTTTCGTATTCTTCATTTGTAAGGTCGTTTACAAAAAATTTAGCAGGATTTAACGGTTTGTTAAGAAAGCGTACTTCGTAATGTAAATGAGGTCCTGTTGATAAGCCTGTGCTGCCAACTTCTGCAACAATTTCTCCTCTTTTAACTTCTTGCCCTTTTTTGACATGAATTTTGTATAAATGTGCATAAAGTGTTTTATACCCAAATCCATGATCAATAATTAACTCGTTGCCATAGCCTTTGTTTGATTTTTTTACAAGTATTACTTTTCCATCACCTGGAGCATGAATATTTGAACCTACAGGAGCTGCAAAGTCAATTCCATGATGCATTCTTTTTGTTTTAAAAATGGGATGAGAACGCATGCCATAAACAGCTGAAATTCTTCTTAGTTGTTTATATGATACAGGTTGAATGGCAGGAACACACGCAAACCTTTTTTCTTTTCTTTTAATTATTGAAAAAACCTCATCAAAAGATTTCGATTGAATGTATATTTGTTTAAATATTTCGTCAGATTTTTTTGCTGTCTCAATTAAAAGGTCTGAATTTTCATACCCTTCTAATTTTTCATAACGATTAACACCACCAAAACCTGCTTGTCTAACTGTAGCTGGTATTGGTTTTATTTCTGAGTAAACTCTGTAGCAATCATCATCACGTTTTTGAATGGCTGATAATTGATTTGAGCTAACATCAAGTTCCTGATTTATTTGTTTAAATTCTTCTATTAGTTTGACATTTCTTTTTTCTAAAAGATATTTTTTTGGAGTTTCAAAATATTGAGAAAAAAATGTAATAGAAGTTATTGCAAGAATAAGACTAATGCCAAATAATAAAAGAATTTTTTTTATTGCTTTTTTATGAGTTTTTTCAATCTTTGAATATGTAAGTGTTTCTTCGTTAAAAGAATATTTCATTTGGCCTGATTTTTATTTTGTTAAGTTAAATTGCTTTAACTTTATAAGATTAATCAATTAAATTTTATGCAAAAGTAAGCATATTTTATTACATTATTTTATAGCTTATTATGTTTAAAGAAACATTATTAATGCAATAATAATAAATTTATTTTTCTTAAAAAAGTAATTTTCAAATAATTATCCCAATTTAACCTAAATAATTACTTTAATTAGGAAAAAATATCAAAAGATGACAAATTAACAGCGCAATTGTTTCATCATGCCGTTTTGGCATGGGTTGCATTTTTAAACCCATAGACATAAATATTACTCAATGGTAAT
>JAGLDO010000002.1 GCA_023145555.1 Bacteroidales bacterium | reverse complement strand
AACCGCTTAGCGGCTTTTCGGAAAAAAACTTAGTTAATTGCTTTAATCAAAAAATAATTCTTTTTGCCTTTTTGAACTAGGATATATTTTTTGTCAATAAGCCAAGATTTGTCTATAGTCGAATTTGCATCAGTAACTTTTTCTTTATTGATGCTTAATCCCCCGCCGGTAATTAATCTGCGTAATTCTCCTTTTGAACTAAAAACTTTTGTTTTGTCAATTAATAAATCTGTAACATTAATGCCGGCAACAACATCGCTCATGTTAATCTCAAACTGTGGCACACCTTCAAATACCGATAAAAAAGTTTCTTCATCAATTTTACTTAATGTCTCCTTTGTGCCTTTACCAAATAAAATTTTTGAGGCTTCAACAGCTGAATTATAATCTTCTTCTGAATGAACAAGTATTGTAATTTCTTTAGCCAATGCACTTTGCAAAATGCGTAAATGTGGGATTTCCTTATGCTCATTAATCAATTTTTCTATTTCATCTTTACTCAATAATGTAAAAATTTTAATGTATCTCTCAGCATCCTCATCAGAAACATTTAACCAAAATTGATAAAATTTATATGATGATGTATATTTTTTAGCTAACCACACGTTACCTTGTTCTGTTTTCCCGAATTTTTTGCCATCGGCTTTAGTAATAAGCGGACAGGTAATTGCAAAAGCTTGGCCGTTAAGTTTTCGTCTTATTAACTCTGTACCTGTTATTATATTACCCCACTGGTCGGAACCGCCCATTTGCAGTTTGCAATTTTTGTGCTCGTATAAATAAAAGAAATCATATCCTTGAACTAACTGATAAGAGAATTCGGTAAACGAAAGACCGGATTTTGCTTCATTGTTTAGTCTTTTTTTAACAGAATCTTTTGCCATCATATAATTAACGGTAATATGCTTACCAATATCACGAATAAATTCAAGGAATGAAATATTTTTCATCCAGTCGTAGTTATTAACTATTTCTGCAGAATTTTCGTCACCGTTAAAATCAAGAAAATTTGTCAGTTGGTTTTTTATTCTTGCTTGATTGTGTTTTAATGTAGCTTCTGAAAGTAAATTTCTTTCTTCAGATTTACCTGATGGATCACCAATCATTCCTGTTGCACCTCCAAGCACAATAATAGGCTTGTGCCCTGCTAATTGGAAATGTTTTAATAACATAACTGATACTAAATGTCCAATATGTAAAGAATCTGCAGTTGGGTCAATACCAACATAGGCAGTTGTCATTTCTTTTTTAAGTTGTTCTTTTGTTCCCGGCATAATGTCGTGAATCATGCCTCTCCATTTTAATTCATCAATAAAAGTCATAGTCTAAAATTTTTTTTAAAGATAATAATTGAAAAATTATTATTATAATATGTTGTTAAATTCTTAAGTTAAAAACGTATTTCACCCTTTAAAAACGTTTAATTTTCTTTGCAAATTTTATACACCTTCTTGTTTATAATCAGAAAATACAAATGTTTTATTTGTAGATGATTTATTCAATCCTATATTTTCAAATTTTAAATAAGGAAATATTGAAGGAGCAAAATTCGATAATGGTTTATATAAAAACGAATTTTGCTTTAACTGAGGCGACAAAAATTTCAGGTTTTTATCTAATCCATTAACAATAACGAGAATAATACTAATGATAAAAGCTATTTTGGCAATACCAAACACTGCTCCTAAAATTCGGTTAATAAATCCTAAAGCAATTGCTTTTATTAATTTATCAATTAATGTTGCAGCAAAATGAACAGCAACAACAATTATCACAAATGTAACAGCAAACGAAATAATTGGTAAATAATTAGGATTAAAATGGAAGTTCTGGATTAAATAATGACTTGTTACATCGGAAAATTTAATTGCTCCATAAATACCAAGCAATAAAGCTGCAAACGAAGCAATAGAGTGAATGAAGCCTTTTGAAAAACCTTTATAAGCACTCCATAATAAAGCCACTAAAATAATTAAATCGAAATAATTCATAAAAACAAGGTTGTTGATTTCTCTTAATGCAGATAAATTTGATTAAGTGTAAAAATAAGAAAATTTCTTATTGATTAGTAAGATAATCTTAAAAAAAAAGCAAAATATTTATTATTTAAATTAAATTTGTAATAAACAATAAATTAAATCTAAATGCCAATATTTCGTTCAATAGTTTCGTGGATGATGATTAAAAGAACAAATGAGATTAATTTGTTTAAAAATTATCCCTTTGAAGTGCAACAAGAAACGCTTCAGAAATTAATAAAAAAAGCTAAAGATACTGAGTGGGGGAAAAAATATGACTACAAATCAATAAATACTATTGAAGAATATAAAAAAAGAGTCCCCTTACAATATTATGACGACATAAAACCCTATGTTATAAGGCTTAGACAGGGGGAGCAAACTGTATTGTGGAATCAGGAAATAAAATGGTTTGCAAAATCATCGGGCACAACAAACGACAAAAGTAAGTTTATACCTGTAAGTAAAGATGCATTGGAAGACTGTCATTTTAGAGGTGCAAAAGATATTTTAACAATTTATGCAACACATCATCCTGATACAAAAATATTTAAGGGCAAGGGTTTGACAATAGGAGGAAGCCATCAAATCAATAATTTCAGTAATGAATCGTATTATGGAGATCTTTCTGCCATATTAATTGAAAATGCTCCTTTTTGGACTGA
>JAGLDO010000199.1 GCA_023145555.1 Bacteroidales bacterium | reverse complement strand
TCAATTATTCTTCCAATTTCTTTATTATCTAGAGAAAAAACAAATGTTGGAATACGAGAAACAGAAAATTTCTCAACATCAATATCATTTGCTTTCATTTTTCTGTCAACATTTATCAAAGTTATATTTTGTTCTCTAAAATGCAGATTATCAATAATTTTATAAAAACGTGGCACTTCCCTCCTGCTGTCGCCACACCATGTACCCATAATAATTGTTATCTGTAAATTATCGAATTTTTCTTTTGAAATGGAATCTAAACTTAATGTATCAACAATATAATTATCAAACTCTGAATTAAACCAATCATTAAACGGTTCAGATTTTAGCCCTTCTCTGTTACAATAACCAATTAACATTTTATTATTAGTTTTTTTGTCAAGAACGGTTCTGTTTTGACTAATATTGTTTGTGCACGTAATTACAAACCCTACAAAAAACATAAAAACTAATATTCTTTTCATAATTATAATATTTATTACTCAACATCTTGTTTACGTTTAATTACAAAGCCTCCTCCTGAAAAAATCCTATTATTAATTTCAGGACTACCTTTATAATATACATTACAGTCACCTGTTGCAATCATATCGAGTTTGTCAATAACATTAATCTTGGCTTGTGAAAAACCACTGGCTTTCAATTTACAGCTTAATGCATTTAGGTCAAAAGCGTTTAACTGTGCATCGTCAGAGATTCTAACATCAAAAACATCTACTTTGCCGTTAAAATTTGCAATACCGACATCTGTAATATCACATTCCATTTTTTTTGCCAAAACATTAAATGTTAATGTAGACTCGCCTCCCAAATATACCTCTATTTCATCTGTTTTTAATGCTGAACTAATAGTTACATTATTTCCTCCAAGAATAATTAAACTATTAAGATTTTTTACCGTAACATATACATTTAAAGTTTTTAATCGTTTAACATTTCCGGTTAGCTGAATATTAAGAATTCCTTTTCTTACTTCTGTAATAATAAATTGCTGAACATTGTCGTCTGTTTCAATTTTTAATTCTTCATTATCTCCTTGCGATATGAAAACATCAAAAACACCACTTATTGTTATTCCTGTAAATCCATTTACATCACGTTCTTTTGTAACAACATTATTATTGCCCCTTATCGTTTGTGAAATCAAATTGTTATTGAAAAATAAAATAAAAATAAGAAAAAATAAAATCCGGCATTTGCTAATTATTTTAATAGTCATATTAAAAAATTGATATTTAATTATATATAATTTTTAATCTAAAATTTTATATTCAAATTTACTATTTTAGTTGCTTATAACAAATTAATTTTTAATATTTCTATATACAAAAAGCTTACTGTCAAACATATCTTCTTCATAGCAAAAATCACAATTAACCTTTGGTGCGCTTATTCCATTTTTAAAAAATTTATTACCCACAAACACTCTTGCTTCATCCCACTTATTTTGATTAACAAAACTCATAATTAATTTTTCACCACCTTCAATTATTACTGACTGAACCTTGATTTGAAATAAATAATCTAAAATTTGAGGAATAATATTTTTACTGAAATCAATTTTTATGTATTCAATATTTTTTAATGACTTTATATTTTTTTCTGTAAAAACTATTGTTTGATTTTTTTTGTCGAACAGGTTTAAATTTTCGCTTAATCTCAATTGTCTATCAACTACAATTCTTATTGTATTTGTGCCTGTCCAGTCTCTAATATTTAATGACGGGTTATCTTTTTCTGCTGTGTTAGTGCCAACCATAATCGCATCTTCGTGGCTACGCCATTTATGGACTAATATTCTTGAATGCTCGTTTGTTATCCATGTTGGTTCAATCTTATTATCTTTATTTCTAACAACATCAATAAATCCATCTAATGATTGAGCCCATTTTAAAATAATGTATGGTCGTTTCTTTTCGTTAAAAGTAAAAAATCTTTTATTTAATTCTCTGCTTTCTTTCTCAAGCACACCAACAGTTACATCACATCCTGCTTGTTTTAATTTTTTTATTCCTCTTCCGGAGACTTCCGAAAAACTATCGACACAACCAACAACAACTCTTGGAATATTCTTGCTGATAATTAAATCGGTGCAGGGAGGTGTTTTCCCAAAATGAGAACATGGTTCTAAGCTAACATACAAGGTCGATTTTTTCAATAATTCGTGATTAGAAACAGAATTAATTGCATTTACTTCTGCGTGAGCTTCTCCATATATGCGATGATAACCCTCTCCTATAATTTTTCCGTCGTAAACAATTACACATCCCACCATTGGATTTGGTGCTGTTAGTGCAATTCCCAACTTAGCAATATCGAGACATCGCGACATAAAAATTTCATCAATATTTTTTGCTTTCATAAACCTATATCTTTACTTTTGAAGAATGACTCACTTTAATATACTATAAACCATTATAATTTTAACACATATTCTCATTAGTAGTCATTAATTGTCTTTGATAGTCATTAAACCAAAACCATTAAATGACAGCAAAGCTAAATGACGACGAAGCCAAATAACAAAAAACGACATAAAACAAATGACAAATAATAACAAATCATATCATGCAAAATCTAACAGACAAATTAAATCTCTTAATGATGCTTCAATTTACATTAAAACTGAATTAAATAACATTTATGATAAATTTGAAATACAGAGTTTTGCAAACATCATTTTTCAACATTTATTAAATTTCTCAAAAATTGACATTCTGTTAAAAACAGATACTGAATTAACAAATCACACAAAAATACAAATAATAAAGATTGTAGAACAATTAAAAAAACACAAACCTATTCAATATATTGTAGGAGAGACAGAATTTTACGAGCTTAAATTTCGGGTTTCTCCCGAAGTATTAATCCCGCGTCCCGAAACAGAAGAACTGGTGAAATGGATAATTGACGATGCCGTCTCTAAACAAAATGTTGACATACTGGATATTGGAACAGGCAGTGGATGCATTGCCATTGCTCTTGCAAAAAATTTATTAAAAGCTAAAGTATCTGCTGTTGAAAAATTTAAAGCTGCTTTAGTGATTGCAACTCAAAACGCTAAATTAAATAATGCAAATATCAATTTTATTAATGATGATATTTTACAATATAAAAAAAATAATTTTACTGATAAATTTGATGTTATCGTAAGTAACCCGCCTTATGTCAGGGAAGTAGAAAAAAAACTAATGAACAATAATGTTTTAGATTACGAACCTCACTCTGCTCTTTTTGTTTATGATAATAATGCTTTAATTTTTTATGATGCTATTGCCGATTTTGCAATTGAACATCTGAAAACAAAAGGCAAACTTTATTTTGAAATAAATGAATGTTTAGATAAACAGCTTAAAAATTTATTGCTCAAAAAAGGATTTAAAAATATTATTGTAAAAAAAGATATTAATGATAAAAACAGGATGGTAAGAACTGAATTGTGATGAATTACGAATTAAAAATTAGGAATTAAGAATAAATATATAAACTTTCAACTTTATAAACTTCTAACTTTATGAACTTTCTAACT
>JAGLDO010000198.1 GCA_023145555.1 Bacteroidales bacterium | reverse complement strand
AAAGGAAAAAATATGATTAGCCCACGATTTTAATCGTGGGTATTGATAACAAACAAGATAACCGCAGGGAGCAGTCTGTTAATTAGAACAGAAATTTTATTCCCCTGCGGAATTAAGAGTAATTCTCGAAAAGTATAGGTTCATAAATTAATGTTTTTTATTGATTTTGAGGATGAAATATATTTATAATAATTTGATTTTTAGGTAATCCTACTTTGCCTAATAACAATTTGTATTAATCGAACTCAGGTTAATAAGCAGATTAACCAACCTAAAAGAACCTTTCTATATAAAATAGAAAGGTTTTTTTTCAAAATTATGACTTTATCAATAAATTTTAAACCACTTTATTGACTCCTTTGAGCAACTCTGCACTTTTGGATTTATACTCCGAAACTTAAAAAAATTTAATGTTATAGATGAAATGCCAAAAACTCTCTCTGAAAAAAAATATTATGAAATTGAAAATAAAATGAAGCAGTTCTCGAAAAAAGTAGATATTTCGTTAGGATACCTTGATTTTATTTTTTGGTATAAAGCAACAAATAATTTATTTAAATAATGACTAATATTTAGGATAAATAGGCTAAACAAACTCTTGCTATATAATTCATCTCCCTTTTTATTGTATTAAAATAAATTTTAAATATTTTTTTAGTTATGACATATAATTCAATAATATTATGTGTAAATTTGAAATAATTGATTTAACAATTCAGCTTGTGTTTTTTATTTCAGCTCTAATGTTCAACAAAATATTTAGAAAATTAATTTTAGTGATGATACTTTAAGCAAATAAAATGAAACGAATTCTTATTACCGGAGCTAGTGGTTTTATTGGTAGCTTTATGGTTGAAAACGCATTAAGTAAAGGATATGAAGTGTATGCAGGCATAAGAAAAACAAGCAGCAAACAATATCTTAAAGATAAAAAAATAAAGTTTATTGAATTTAATTTTGCCGACAATAACAATTTAAAAAAGATATTTTCCAATTTCAAAAAACAAAATATTCATTTTAATTATATTATTCATAACGCAGGAATTACAAAGGCCAATAACAAACAAGACTATTTTACAATTAACTATCAATACACAAAAAATCTTATTGATGCTCTAATTTCAACAAATTCCATTCCCGACAAATTTATCTATATGAGTAGCCTCGCTGCTTATGGTCCCGTTCAAAAAGGGAAAAATTTAATAGAACTTACCGACAACCCCTGTCCTGTTACTTCGTATGGAGAAAGCAAACTAAAGGCAGAAAAATACATCACAGCTCAAAACAATTTTCCTCATATCATTATTCGCCCAATAGGTGTTTATGGTCCACGAGAAAAAGACTTTTATCTCTACTTTAAAATAATAAAAAATCATTTACAACCGTTAATAGGTTTTTCTAAACCTAAAGTGAGTTTTATCTATGTTAAAGATCTAGTTAAAATAATATTTACTGCGTTAGAATCCGATGTAACAAATAAAGCTTATCTTGTCAGCGATGGAATAATAAGTAATTCCGTTATGCTTGGAGATGCTATTAAGAAACAGCTTAATAAAAAAACCGTAAAAATCAGAATCCCAATAGGTTTGTTGAAGATTACAGCTTTTTTTCTTGAGCCTATTTTTGGCTTATTTGGCAAAACGCCGACTGTAAACTTCGAAAAAATAAATGAATTAAAAAGTAGCTGGGTTTGTGATATCAAACCCTTAGAACAAGACTTTAATTTTAAAGCCGATTATAATCTAAACAAAGGAATTTATGAAACTACTCAATGGTATAAAAAAGAAAAATGGTTATAATCTTTATCCTATTGATATTGCGACAATTATTTATATACTAATCTCTGCCATTTATATATGTATCGGCTCAGCAAAACTTGAAAACGAAACACCCCATTTTATTATTCGTTTAGCTATTTTAGTTTTTATTTTTTTTATTGCTTTTATTAATGATAAATATGATAATGAGATATTAAAATTTATCAGAAATTTTTATCCTATTCTTCTATTAAGCTACTTTTATGGTGAGACAGCTTATATGAATAATATAATTTTTAATAATCTCGACCCATATTTTGCACATATAGAACAATTGATTTTTGGCTGTCAAGTAAGTATTGAATTTTCAAAACATTTTCCGCAAAAATGGTTTAACGAATTAATGAATTTCGGATACTTCTCATATTATTTTCTGACAATTATAGTTTGTTTTGTCGTCTATTTAACCAATCGAACCAAATCTTTTAAAGTAATATTTATTGTAGCAACATCTTTTTATATCTACTACATAATATTCTCATTATTTCCTGTTGTGGGACCACAATTTTATTTCAAGGGAGCTTTGGCAAAAATACCTGATGCCTACTTTTTTCGCGATGCTGTTAAATTTGTTCAAAAGATTGGTGAAGTACCAACCGGCGCTTTCCCAAGTTCACATGTAGGAATGGCTTTAATATTTTTATATTTTAGTTTTAAATACTCTATAAAACTATTTTATTTTATTTTGCCTTTGGTTGTAATTCTTTGTTTTGCAACAGTTTATATAAAAGCTCATTATTTTGTTGATGTTATTGCCGGAATAATTTCTTCGCCAATAATTTTTAGTTTAAGCACTTTGGCTTATAATAAACTTGAAAAAATAAAAACTAAAAATGATAACTTATTGATAAAGTACCAATAGGTCCAAATCGTGAACTAAAACCATCATTATTTGTTATCTTACTATTTATGGCCGAATAAGTAGGATGGTCGCAAGTGTTGTCTTGTTTAAATTTTTCATAATAAAACTCAAAAACAAATTGAGTTTCTGTTGACATTGATAACTTTGGTGTAATAAAAAATTTTATACCAAGTAAGGGATTAATACCATACCTACTCATTCTATCATCAATAGTATTAGTATAAACCACAGTTATAATTGTATAAGCAGTGTCATTAATATTTGGATAATATCTTTGCTCGTTTGTGTTTGTTGATGTATTAGTCACTTTTGAATAAGAAAAACTAAAATCAACTCCATAATACAATTGAGTTCTTTTAAAATTTTTATGACCTTCGAAGCCTAAACCGAATTTCATCCGAGTATCGAGATACTCAGTTGAATTAGTATTATTATAGCTGTATTTTGTTTCATCATTATCTGAATTATAATTAAAAAAAGTTTGAAATCGTAAAGCTGCTCTATTATCTAAAAAATTGTATTTATATGAAATCCCGTATAAATGGTAATTATCGGTATTTGATAAGTTGTTTGGTATATATATGTAAGGAGAATAAATCATGTCAACAGCATAATAAGAAAGATAAGGCGGATAATAATAAACACTCTGTATATCTTCATTTTTTTGAAACAGATTGCTAATACAGAAACTTAACTCATGACGTGTATCAAAATAATTTTTCACATTATCTTGTGAAAAAAGTGTATTTATAAAAAGCAATAATATTGCTGATAAAATAATAATTTTTGCAAGTGTTTTCATGTGTTTATATTTTTGTATTAA
>JAGLDO010000197.1 GCA_023145555.1 Bacteroidales bacterium | reverse complement strand
TTTTTCCTTTCAGGAAATTATTAATTAAAAAACACATAATTAACTTATTTTTAGTCGATTAATAATCGAACTCAGGTTATTAAATTATTTTTTAAACAAACGATTATATTCCTGCTTATTATTAATATTATACAGAATTGTTTTATCGTTAACAGCAATTTTATTTTTATTAAACAGAGATAATACGTTTTTTAAATTCAAATCGTTTTCACTGGTATTTACAATTGAATTTATAATTTTTTTATTAATTAATATTGGATGACCACCTTTGTCTTTATAATATGGTGCATTATATGAAAAAGGGTCTTTATCTGCAAATAATGATTGTAATAATTCTTGACTAACAAAAGGATTATCAACATTTTGGATAAAACAAAATTGTTTATCTTTTAAAGCATTTAAACCTAACTTTACAGAATAGAACCTATCCCATTCAAGATGATTATTAATCACAAGAGTGATTTCATTAAAGAATTTATACGAATATTTTTCATACAAATCAATAACTGTATTATTAACAACGACTACAATACTTTCGCAACCAAATTTTTTATATTCATCAATAATTTTTTGAATAAATGTTTCGTTCTCATCCCATTTTAGCAAAGACTTTGGCTCTCCCATCCTACCTGAATTTCCTGCTGCTAAAATTATAACTGAACATTTTTTTTTCTGTAAATTCATATTTTATGTAAATTATTTTCATTCTACAACAATTACAAAAATAAAGTATTATTTATATATTTGTAGTCATTTTTTTTATTAATAAACAAAAATAAACATGTCTGATAAATTTTTCCCGGTAAACATCAAAAACCTATTACAATTAATTCTACACGAAGAAAAAACTAGAAATCAAATATTTGGTATTCATAAAGATTTGTTTTTCACACCTAAAGAATATGACGTTTTTGAAACAAGTCGTTTCAATCAATCTCTTGAAACTCCTATTGGCGTAGCTGCAGGTCCGCATACTCAATTATCTGAAAATATTATCTCGGCATGGCTGTGCGGAGCACGATATATTGAACTAAAAACTGTTCAAACACTTGATGAGATTGATGTTCAAAAACCTTGTATTGACATGCAAGATGAGGGTTATAATTGCGAATGGTCGCAAGAGTTGAAAATTCACCAAGCTTTTGACGAATATCTTAATGCCTGGATAATAATTCATGTTTTACGAGATAAATTTAGTTGGAAAACTGAACTTGGCACTATTTTTAATATGAGTGTAGGATATAATCTCGAAGGCATCTTAAATGAAAATGTACAGTGGTTTTTCGAAAAAATGAAAAACTGTAAGGCTGAAAAAGATGAAAAGATAAACCAATTAAAAAAAATATATCCAAACATTGTTAATATTGACATTCCAAATTGTATTTCAGACAATATTACATTATCTACAATGCACGGCTGTCCTCCCGATGAGATTGAAAAGATAGGTTTATATCTTATTGAAAATAAGAAATTTAACACAATAATTAAATTAAACCCAACACTTCTCGGTGCAGAAGAATTAAGAGATATTCTAAATAATAAGTTAAATTTTAATGATGTTATTCCCGATATTGCTTTTGAACACGATTTAAAATACAAAGATGCCATAAAAATTATTAATTCTCTCACACAAAGTGCAAAAGAAAACAATGTAGATTTTGGTTTAAAACTCACCAACACTCTCGAAAGCAGTAACAACAGATATATTTTTGATAAAAAAACAGCAGATATGATGTATATGAGCGGTCGTGCTTTACATCCTATTTCGGTTAATCTGGCGAAAAAGCTTCAAAATGAGTTTAACGGAAATCTTAGTATTTCTTTTTCAGGTGGTGCTAATTGCTTCAATGTTAGCGATTTAATTTCATGCGGATTTAATACAGTTACTGTTTCGTCAGACATATTAAAACCAGGCGGTTACGGTCGTTTAAAGCAATATATTGAAGAATTACAAAAAGATTTTATTGAAAATAAAGCAGCTAAAACTGAACAGTTTATCTTAAGAAAAAATAAATCGACAGATATTGATATTAAAAAAGCAGCACTCAATAATTTAAACAGATATGCCGACGAAGTTCTTATTAACGAGAACTACAAAAGACAATATCTCAAAGAACCAAGTATTAAAAGTGACAGGGAATTAGCTTATTTCGATTGCATAAGTGCACCATGTGTTGGCGCTTGCTCTTCCAATCAGGCAATTCCCGAATATATGTATCACACATCAAAAGGCGACTTTGATAAGGCTTTTGAAGTTATTATGAATACAAACCCGTTTCCATCTGTAACAGGAATGGTTTGCGACCATCTGTGCCAAACAAAATGCACTCGTATAAATTACGATAACTCTTTGTTAATAAGAGAGATAAAACGCTTTGTTTCAGAGCAAAATCACGATAATTTTATGCCTTCAATTGCTTCTGCAAATGGTATTAAAGTTGCTATTATTGGTGCAGGTCCGTCAGGATTATCGTGTGCATATTTCTTGGCATTATCAGGATTTGAAGTAAATATTTATGAGAATTACAGTAAATC
>JAGLDO010000196.1 GCA_023145555.1 Bacteroidales bacterium | reverse complement strand
GTAGGAGCAAATAAAATTGATATTATATCACAATTTGTTCTTGAGGCAACTTTAATTTGTTCTGCCGGTGGCATTTCGGGAATAATTCTTGGTGTTATTCTGGCAAAAGCTATTACTTATTTTACAGAAATTACAACTGTTATTACTCTTTACTCAATAATAATTTCTTTCTCAATTTCAATTTTAGTTGGAATATTTTTTGGCTACTCACCTGCAAAAAGAGCTGCAAAACAAAATCCTGTTTTATCTTTACGACATGAATAAAAAAAATCAATATAATTACAAAATCATAAAAAAATCTATAATAATTGCAGGTCTAATTATAAGCACTTTAAGCAAAACATATTGTCAAGAAGAAACAATAACACTAACTCTTAAAAATTCAATTGAAACAGCATTACAACAATCGCCGGAATATTATATAATAAAACATCAATACCTATCAAAATATTGGAAATATAAATCTTTTAAATCAAGACTTTTACCATTTATTGATTTTCATTCAACACTTACCGATTTCAACAGGTCAATATCAAGAATAACCTTGCCTGACGGAAGCGATGCCTTTATAAATAGAAGTTTAAATAATTCATCGTGTAATCTTACAATAAACCAGCAAATTTTTACAGGAGGCCGATTTTTTATCAGTTCAGGTTTACAAAGAATTGATTTATTGGGCGACAGTACTGTTACGAGTTTCTTGTCTTCACCTGTAAACATTGGTTTTACGCAACCAATATTCAGCTATAATTCTTTTAAATGGGAGAAAAAAATTGAACCTGTTGAATATGAAGAAGCAAAAAGACAATTTGTTGTTGACCACGAAGAAATTTCAATAATGACTGTTGCACATTTTTTTGATTATGCATTAGCACAACTAAATTTTGAAATTGAAACAATAAATTATAATAATAACGATACTTTATATGAAATAGGAAAAGGAAGATATAACATGGGAACTATTGCCCAAGATGAATTACTGCAACTTGAATTAAATCATCTGAACTCAAGATCAGTATTAAAGCAAAGCAAAATTGATTTAGAAACAAAAAAACAAAAATTGATTGGCTTTTTAGGCTTGTCTAATAATGTTGAGATAAAAATAATAATTCCGACTAAAATGCCGGTAATTAAAATTGATGCCGGAAAGGCTTTGAATTATGCATTACAAAACAATCCGGCTTCTTTCAATTTTAAAAAACAACTTTTAAATGCAGAGAGCAACTTAGAAAAAGCTAAATTAAAAAAACATTTTAATGCAAACCTAACTGCAAGCTATGGTTTAACACAAACTTCCCGCCAAATTGATAATATATACATAAACCCTCAAGATAAACAATCTGTCAGTTTGGGAATAGAAATACCAATACTTGATTGGGGAAACAACAAAATGAACTACGAAATGGCTAAAAGTAAACTAAATGTTACAAATTTAATAGTTAAAAAAAGCAAACAGGAATTTCAGCAGAATGTTATTATAGAAGTTTCAAAATTTAATATCTTAAAAGAACAAATGGTTATTGCCGCAAAATCAGATACTATTGCAAACTTAAAATATCAAATCTCAAAAAAAAAATATATTTCAGGAAAGATAAGTATAATAGATTTGAATATCGCTTCAAGTGAAAAAGATATAGCAAAAAGAAAACATCTTAACGAATTAAAAAATTACTGGATTCAACACTATTATTTACGTGAATTGACCTTGTTTGATTTTAAAAATAATCAAAATCTTATTGACTTATACGATTTTAAAAATATGCAATAAACTTTTGCAAAAATATTGAAAAAGTAAGAGAAAATAGTTTATAAAATTGAATGTTCAAAAGTTGAGTCCTCTCCGAAAAGATCCGACATGTTTGTGGTAATAAAAAACAGTATAATTAAATTGCTGATAATCTGAACAATAGAAAACATGTCAGGTCTCGGTAATTTAAAATTTAAACTTTTCGGAATGGACTCAAAGCTTATAAAGTTGAAGTATTAAACCCTCAAGGTTTTATATAATTAATATTATTTGTTTAATATAATAATCTATTAATAAATTGGAGCAAACCTTGAGGGTTTTTGCAACAACAAGAATCCTGACAGGTTTGTCTTAATAAAAAATAGCATGGCTAAATTGCTGATAGTCTGGGCAATAGAAAACCTGTCGGGTTTACTTTATAAATTTAAAAGTTTGTAAAACTCAGACCTTCCATCGTCGAAAGACATGGAAGCGTCAAACCAATAAAACCCGACAGGTTTAAAGTTGATTTAAATTGTTAAAAAAATTATTTGTTCATTAATAATTGTTATTTGTTTGCATTTTTATTCTTCTAACTCTATCTTTGTGTGTTTTTTTAATAAAATTTAAGGATAAAAATGAGCTTGAAATTCGCTGAATACAAACAATTAGACCTATCACAAACCAATAAAAAAATACTTGAATATTGGGATAAGGACGATACTTTTCATAAAAGTATTTCTACTCGTCAAGGAAAACCATCATTTGTGTTTTACGAAGGGCCTCCTTCAGCAAATGGAAAACCAGGCATTCATCATGTTATGGCTCGTACTATTAAAGACATGTTTTGCCGATACAAAACTTTGCAAGGTTATCTTGTAAAAAGAAAAGCCGGCTGGGATACTCACGGATTACCCGTAGAACTTGGTGTTGAAAAATCGTTAGGAATAACAAAAGACGATATTGGAAAAAAAATCTCTGTTGAAGAATATAACAATACTTGTCGCAAAGATGTAATGAAATTTACCGACATGTGGGAAGACCTTACTCACAAAATGGGCTATTGGGTTAATATGGACGACCCTTATATTACATACGACAATAAATATATTGAAACACTTTGGCATTTATTAAAAAAATTACACAATAAAAAATTATTATATAAAGGACATTCAATTCAACCTTATTCTCCGGCTGCCGGAACAGGTTTAAGCACTCACGAATTAAACCAACCCGGTTGTTATCGTGATGTTAAAGACACAACTTGCGTTGCACAGTTTAAAATTATTAATAATGAAAAGTCAAATTTCGTTTTTGATAAAACGAATACCGATATTTTCTTTTTAGCATGGACAACAACGCCTTGGACTCTTTTATCAAATACCGCTTTAGCTGTAGGAAAAGGAATTACTTATGTGTT
>JAGLDO010000195.1 GCA_023145555.1 Bacteroidales bacterium | reverse complement strand
TCAGATGCTGCCCTTAATCTTATTCATTCAGCTTATACAGCAGGTCATGGCGATATTGCAGAAGTTATGATTTGTATGTTTGGACCAACTTCCGACGAATATGGATTTCTTCACCGAGGTACAAGAGTGAGAAAGATGCACTCATCTTATCGCTCAACTTTTAGAACAATTGGAGACACACCACTTGCTACTGTTACTCGTAACAGCATTGTTCCTATAAAAAAAGAATATAATCACAGACGTAAAGATAAAAATGTTAAAATATTACCGTACTTCGAAGAGAAAGTAACAATTGTTTACTATTACCCTAACATGCAACCGGATATTATTGATTCATTGGTTGAAAATGGATACAAAGGAATTATTATTGCCGGCACAGGATTAGGTCATGTTAACAAAATTATTTATCCTGCAATTGAACGTGCAATAAAAAAAGGTGTTCATATTTTTATGACAGTTCAAACTCTTTGGGGATATGTAAATATGTATGTTTACGACACAGGTCGCGATTTATTAGCCAAAGGAATTGTACCGTTACAAAATATGTTACCCGAAGCAGCTTACATTAAATTAGGTTGGGTATTGGGGCAGACTAACGACCGCAAAGAAGTGGAAAAAATGATGCTTACTCCTATTAATGGTGAAATAACATTACGAGAACCATATAACGGATATTTAATTTATCAGGGAGGTGTTCCTGAGGTAGAGGAATTTATCAAAAATTTTAGAAAATAATATTAAAAGTGTATTTCTTATTAACCGTTAATTCAACAAATTGAGAATCAAGGCTTCACTTTGAGTAAAGCCTTGACTACTTAGCTTGCAAGTTAAACTACTCACGGGGTAACTTTGAGTCGCCCCGTGAGTTTACTTGACAAGTTTATTGTCTCATAATCAGTAAATTAACAAATTCACACCAACACTAAAATACTTATATTTAAGTTTCTTAGACTTTTCGGAATGGATTCTCTTTTGTTGTTTTTTATTGAGCGAATATTTTTTACATTTGTCCAAACTAAAATTAAAAAAAATTATGAATAACTCGGAGACACAATTTAATTTTAATTCAAGCAATATTATTGTTTTTGCATACAAAAAAAGAAAACCATTATTAATAATCACTTTTATTGCAATTGTTGTTTCAATTATTGTTTCATACACAATAAAGCCCCGATACGAATCATCTGTAATTTTATTTCCTACGTCTTCAAGTTCAATCTCACAAGATTTGTTAAGAGACAATGTTTCGTCGAAAGACATTTTAAAATTTGGTGAAGAGGAAGAAGTTGAACAATTGTTGCAAATATTGCATTCTGATGATATTAGAAATATAATTATAAACAAATACAACTTATTTCAACACTATAATATTGATACCGCATCTGCTTATCCGTTAACAAAACTTAATCAAGAATTTAATAAAAACTTCTCTTTTTCATCAACTAAATTTATGTCTATAGAAATAAAAGTTCTTGACACAGATCCAAAATTAGCTGCAGATATGGCTAACAATGTAGCTTCATTAATTGATACAACAATGAATGAAATGCAAAGAGAAAGAGCCTTTAAAGCATTAAAAATTGTTGAGAAGCAATATTTTTCTTTAAAAAATCAAATTCAAATACTTGAAGATTCTCTTCAGGGAATGCGAAACTTTGGAGTTCTTGAATATGAAAAACAATCGGAAGTAATTAGCGACGGTTATGCACAGGCAATTATTGCCGGTAATACAAAAGCTGCAAATAAATTAAAACAACAACTTGATATTTTAGCAAAATACGGAGGTCCTTTTGTATCAATTACAAATTATCTGGAATTTGAGAAAAAACAATTAAGTTCTTTAAAAGAAAGATATGCCGAAGCTCAAGTTGATGCTTATCAGGATTTACCTCATAAATTTATTGTAAACAATGCTCAAATTGCCGAAAAAAAATCTTATCCGGTTAGATGGTTAATTGTTACTATTTCAACAATGTCAACCTTTATTTTAACATTGCTTTTACTCATTATTATTGATAATTTTAAAAAAACCGAAATTTTTAAAGACATATAAACCAAATTTATTTATTTTAATTTTTTAAAGGGATTTAAAGGGATACAATGAAATTAAAATAAAAACTTAATTGAATTTTGTTGTAAAAAAATTATGCTTATAGTATAGCTTGCAAATTAATTTCAAAATGCTCAAACACAAATAAATGAAAGATAAAAACAACAAATGGGTTTATATCATTTCTTTAATTTTTATTGCAATAAATGCGTTTTTTATTTCAAAAGAGATGTATTTGTTTTGTGTTTTACCCGTAGCTTTATTAATAATAATACTTGCATTTTTTTATTACGATAAATTATTACTGTTAATAGTATTTCTCACACCACTTTCAATACCTCTGCACGAATTGTATAAAAATTTAGATTTTGATATGAACTTGCCTACCGAGCCTCTACTTGTAGGTTTAACAATTATCATTATCTTAAAATTTATGCTTGACAAATCGTTTGACAAAAAAATTCTTTATCATCCGGTTTCTATTGCAATTTATTTTTACATAATATGGTTATTTGTTACTTCAATAAGCAGTACAATGCCAATTGTTTCTTTTAAATTTTTAATTTCCCGTCTTTGGTTTATAATACCTTTATTTTTTCTCACAACGCAAATATTTAAAGATAAAAAGAATTTCTACAGATATTTCTGGCTGTATATTATTCCTTTACTATTTGTAATAATATATGCTGTTACACGTCATGCACAATATGGTTTGCTTGATAAAAAAATTGCACATTGGGCAGCAAACCCTTTTTACAAAGATCACACTTCGTATGGAGCAATTTTGGCAATGTTTATTCCTGTTCTTGCAGGCTTTGCAACAAAGAAAAAAACTGCTCAAAAGAAAAAAATATTAATCTGGGCACTTTTTATAATTTTCACAATAGCTCTACTATTGTCATACTCACGAGCTGCATGGCTAGGAGTTATTGGCGCTTTTGGAGTATGGATTATAATTAAACTGAAAATTAAATTTCGAAATTTAGCTATATTTTCAATCATAATATTATTATTGGGCTTTGCTTTTGAAACACAAATCCTCATGCAATTAAAAAGAAACAAACAAGATTCATCAGTTAATGTTGAAAATCATATAAAATCAATTTCAAATGTGTCATCTGATGCCTCAAACCTTGAACGAATAAATCGTTGGAAAAGTGCTATAAGAATGTTTGAAAAGAAGCCGTTTTTTGGTTGGGGACCGGGAACTTATATGTTTAAATATGCTCCTTTTCAACTATCATATGAAAAAACAATTATTAGCACAAACGAAGGGAATCGTGGAAATGCTCATAGCGAATATCTCGGACCTCTTGCAGAATCCGGTATTTTTGGCTTAATTTCTGTTCTCCTAATAATTATAACTACTATTTATACTGCGATAAATATTTATTCGAAATCTAAAAATGAAAAAGTTAGAACCTTATCACTAATATCTTTATTAGGATTAACCACATATTATATACACGGATTCTTAAATAATTTTTTAGATATGGATAAGGCAACTGTTCCTTTTTGGGGATTTACAGCCATTATTGTAGCTTTAGATGTATATTATAAGAACACAGAAGAAGAAGATGATGATAGTGATAAAAAATTACTTAAAGTCAACACCTAATATTGAAATATCATCAAAAAATTGATTCTGCCCTTTATAAACATTCAACTGTTTAATAATATCTTGAATTATTTCATCCATTTGTCTGTCTGATGGAATAACATCTTCAATAGGCTTTGTTCCAAACTGTTCCTTTTTATTATTTTCCATTTCAACCAAACCATCAGTATAAGTAATAATTTTTGAGTTTGGAGAAAGTAACAAATAACCTTCTGTTAATTCGGGAATCTCGTCAAACATTCCTAAGCCGACACAACCACTTGTTAATAATTTTGTTTCCTTTTTCTCGCCGTTATATAATACAGGAGGATTGTGCCCTGCATTAACATACTGCAATTCTCGTGTTTTGGTATGATATTTTGCAACAAAAAATGTTATAAATTTTTCACAATTGGCACTTCTTATTACTGTTTCGTTCAATTTTTCAATTATACTTGCCAACGATCTTTTTGATGTAAACAGAGCTCTAACGTTTGCCTGAAAATTTGACATTAAAAGTGCTGCAGAAATTCCTTTACCTGAAACATCCGCAATACAAAAGCCATATTCATTTCTATTTAATTTTATGAAATCATAATAATCACCACCAACTTCAAAATGAGGTAAGTAATATGCCGACACAAAAAGTTTTTCATTATGAGGTAATTCCTCAGAATTGGGAATTAACATTGTTTGCATTTTTGATGCTAATTCTAACTCCTTATTAATTTTTTCCTGATGAAGGCTCTTCTTAAAAAAACGTTTGTTTTCTATTGCAACAATAATAACATTAGTTAAAGTTTGAATAAAATGAAGATGTTTAATTGTAGGACTAATTCCGTCGCGTTCCTCATCAATATCGCCAATAATAATAAATGCAATTGGCATATCGTGATGATAAACAGGAATAATAACATCAAAATAACTAAGAGCAGGATTAAGGGTTGTTGTTAAACTCGTTATCTGATTGTAATATAATAAATCGTTTTCAACTGAAACATTTCGAATTTTATTTCGATCAAAGCCTGATGCTAATATACAATCCCACTTTTCATTATAACTGTATATCAACACCTTCCCAATATTCAAATCTTTTCGCAAGATTATCTCAAAAAAATCAAGAAGTTCTTTTGTTGATAAATTATCGTTTATTGCTTGTGTTATGTTAAGCAACAAACTAAGCTTAAAATTACAAAATTGAAGTCTTTTTAATGATGCTTTTGTTGCCATAATATTTTGTTTTTAATTTAAATGTTATGCTATTTACATTTTGAATTTCAAGCAATCATTAATTATACTTTTACTCTCTCAGAATAAGAATTAGTACGAGTATCAATTTTAATTATATCGCCAGTATTAATAAATAATGGAACATTAACTTCGGCTCCGGTTTCTAAAGTTGCCGGTTTTAATGATGAAGTAGATGAAGTATTTCCTCTCTCACCCGGCTCTGTATATTTAACTTGTAATACAACAAAAGGAGGCAACTCACAAGTCAATGGTGTTTCTGTATCTGCATGAAAAACCACCTCAACATTTTGACCTTCTTTTAAAAACTGAGGAGCATTAATTATTGTTTCTGATATTGGAATTTGCTCAAAAGTCTCTGTATGCATAAAGTTATATCCCATATCATCTTTATATAAATATTGGTATGGTCGTCGCTCAATTCGGGCTACATTTACCTTTACTCCTGAATTAAAAGTGTGGTCAATTACTTTACCTGTATTTAAATTTTTTAATTTGGTTCTTACAAAAGCTGGACCTTTCCCCGGTTTAACATGTTGAAACTGTACAATTGTAAATAAATTATTGTTAAACTCTATACATAATCCATTTTTAAAATCTGATGTTGATGCCATAATAAAATACTGTTTTTTTAATTGTTAATAAAATACAAAAATAATGTAAAACAACAAAATAAATAAATGTTATCTGGAATTAAATTCATTCTAAATAACGCAATTTTGTTTTTGTTCCCGAATATTCAATTAAATCGCACTTTAATGCTCCAAATGTTAAATCAAACTGAACTCTCAAGGGTATTAAATTTTCATCTTTTGTAATCCAAATTTTTAAATCGTCTTTAGTTTTAAAAACTCTTCCTACTTCAACTACAGGAACAAACTTCATGCAGAGGAACTTTCCCATTCGTGTTTTAATTGTTTCGTCTCCTTTATAACGAATGATTAAAGGAAATACCTCATCTGAAAAATATGTGTCGACTTTTATTTCTTGCCCGACTTTCATACTTTTCATTGACTGATTTCTTAAGTAATAAAATGCCGACAATACATCTTGAATATTTTTTGGTACTGCGTGTTTGCCACTTTTTAAACTAATCACAGAGTCGTTCTCTCGGTCATATGTTACTTCGTTATAATAGCTATAACTATCTTCGTTAATATCTCTTATCGATTTTTCGGGAAGGTTTGTTTTTGCGTCAAAATAGCTCTCATAAACATCCTTCACATTATAAAATTTCTCAACCAGTTTTATTGTTCTGGCTCTTGCAACAGAATGTACTACTTTTTTATTGTTGTAAATGGTGTCAGTAATTTTCAACAAAGCTTCTCCTCCGTCAATCCACCCATAATAAAGAACATATTTTAATGTTTCGCCATCTTTATAAGGTGGCTCAACATAATTATTTTGTGCCTTACATTGAAGTATTACAAATAAAAATATTATTAATAAAAATTTCTTGCTCATCATACTGATTGAGAACACTTTAACTAAATATAATTTACATATTATATAATTGCGTTTTACTCGTTACAATATTTTGCATGTGATTGCATACATCTTTTATAACCGCATTTACTAATGACGTTTATTATAATCAACAAAAAGATATAAAAATAGAATATTTACTAAGCTGAAACAAATAAATTATGAATTAATAATTCAATCTTTTATTGAAATTAATAAACTGTGACTCACTGCTAACTCTTTAACAGAGATATTTGTAAACACTTTATCAACATTTATTTCTTTCAATTTTTCAATATCTCCTTCCCTATCTTCTTGCTCAATAACTTTTATTCCAAGGTTATTGTAAATTTCAATATATTGTGTTATTCTCAATCTGTTTTGCGGTTGCACAGAATTATCAATTAACGACCATTGTTTATCTGAAAATTTTAAAAAATTATAAATGCTAATCTTTTTATCAAGATGAGCAAAATGGTCAGACATATCGATAAAATGACTCATTATTGCTCCTTGTTTTAAAACTCTGTTAAACTCTTTCAAAA
Organism: Bacteroidales bacterium; assembly: GCA_023145555.1. GTDB lineage: Bacteria > Bacteroidota > Bacteroidia > Bacteroidales > B39-G9 > B39-G9. The sequence continues at coordinate 1,321 of JAGLDO010000195.1, read as the reverse complement.
TATTGATTAAAATCTCGGGGTAAATATGTTCAAATGTGTTGTTTGAAGTAATTAAATCAATTGACAATGATTGTAATGGTAATTTACGTGCATCACCAACTATAAAATTAATATTTAATAAATTTAATAATTGCTTAAGGCTAAATTTTTCTTGTTTGTGATAGCAATCGAATAAAATATTAACTCTGTCTTTATCAATTATATTCAAATATTTATTAAGCTCACCATGTTTATAAAACTTATAATATTTTGCTATTGTTTGTTTCAGATTTTCTTCGCTGACTAAATTATTTATATCAACACTGTAAATTTTATCGGCTCCACTCAAAAACATATAAATAGGAATAACCGGATACCAGCCTGTTCCTAATTCAAACGAATTAAAATTATTTTTAGTTGTCGAATATTTACGAAAAAAATCAACATGCTTTTGTGCATGCAATAATCTGTCAATAAAATATTCATCAGTTAAAACTACCCCTTTGGTAATATACTTCTGAAACAAATAATTTATTTTTTGACTTCGTGGCAAAAATGAAATAATTTTTTGAACAACAGCTTTAACAATCCAAACACTCATTTATAAAATTTTATTTTAATTATTTTTGAACAATAAAGGCGATTACTTAAAAATATTTTTTTTAGAGACAGTAGCAACAAAATCTTTTAAATAAAAAGGTTCAAAATAAGCAGTATCTTCAAAATCTTTATTCAAGAATGCTTGATGCGAGAGAGTTATTATATCTTTTGCTGAAGGAAAAACATCATCGATAAAAAAAGCATTTTTGTCTTTAATAATATCTTTACACTTATTTGCACCATCGCCAAAAAAAACAATTTGTTTGTTTTCTAATAAGTTTTTGTATGAATTTTTATCAATAATATCGGCTGAAACTTTAATTTTTTGTTTATTTTCAAAATCAAAAAATGCAGAATAAACCTCCATTCGTCTTGCATCAATCATCGGACAAAACCAAGCTTCCTTAATATCATCAATGTTTAACGAATTAAATTTATTGCTGTTTACCACTCCTAAAGCCATTAATTGCAAAGTGCTAACACCAATTACGGGTTTGTCAACTGCATAACAAATACCTTTAGCTACTGAAACACCTATTCGCAGACCTGTGTATGAGCCGGGACCTTTACTCACGGCAACTGCGTCAAGCTGTGATGCAGAAATATTATTTTGTTTTAACATCTCATCTATAAAAACAGTCAAAATAGTTGAATGCGATTTGTCTTCTTGACTTTCTTTGTAATCAATTAATTTACCGTTTTCCGAAAGTGCAACCGAACATACATTTGTTGATGTTTCAAT
>JAGLDO010000194.1 GCA_023145555.1 Bacteroidales bacterium | reverse complement strand
TATCTCGTGTTTTTAATTATATGCAATAGTTTATATTACTAATATACAAAAGTTTATATTGGTGCTGCAAACTATTTTTATCTTGTTTATTTGATTCTATACTTTAAATCTCAATTTCTAATTTTATCGGGCAATGGTCAGAGTGCTTTTCTTGATTCAAAATAGTATAGTTGTTAATTTTTTCTTGTATTGTGTTGCTAACTAAATGATAATCTATACGCCATCCTAAATTCTTTTCTCTACTATTTGCTCTGTAGCTCCACCAACTATAGTTATTCGGTTCTTGATTTGTTTTTCGAAAAGCATCAGTAAAACCAACATTTAAAAAATCATCAAACCAAGATCGTTCTTCGGGCAAAAAGCCTGAAGATTTTTTATGTCTTTCGGGATGATTAATATCAATAGCTTTATGGCAAATATTTAAATCGCCTGTAATAATTAAATTTGGCTGTTTTTTTAATAATTGAATTACAAAGTTTTGGAAATCTGATAGAAAATCCATTTTAAAATCCTGACGAATACCTCCCGTTGTTCCCGATGGAATATAAACACTTATTAGCGAAAATTTTTCATAATGTGCTATCAGAACTCTTCCTTCCTGATCGTATTTTTCCATGTCCATTCCAACAACAACTTCTTTTGGTTGTTCTTTTGAGAGAATTGCAACACCGCTATATCCTTTTTTTTGTGCAGAATGCCAAAAACAATTATAGCCCATATTTATAAAAACATTTTCATCAAATTGATCTGAACTTGCCTTTAATTCTTGTATGCAGAAGATGTCGGGTTGTTCTGTTTCTAAAAAAACATCCAAACCTTTTTTTAATGCTGCACGAATTCCATTAACATTATACGAAATTATTGACTTCATCCTTTAATCTTTAAAATGTAAATCCTAATTTTAACAAAAATTATGATTTTGTAAATTGCAAAAAAAGAATGGAATCAACAAAAGGAATTGTGCTTAAAAGTACAGGGAGTTGGTATTCGGTAAAAACACAGCAAAACGATATTGTATTATGCAATATTCGTGGAAAGTTGAGAGTAAAAGGAATTAAAAGCACAAATCCTGTTGCTGTTGGCGATATTGTGGAGTTTTTTATTCCCGACGGACAAGATACCGGCGTAATTAGAGAAGTGAAGGAGCGAAAAAACTATATTGTCAGAAAATCTATTAATCTTTCAAAAAGATTTCACATTATTGCTGCTAATATAGATAAAGCCTTTTTGGTTGTTACTGTAGCTTATCCGGAAACTACAACTATGTTTATTGATAGATTTTTATTATCGGCAGAAGCTTATAGAATCCCTGTTGTTTTGGTGTTTAATAAAATTGATATTTATAATGAAAAAGAAAAAGAAAAACTAAAATATTATATCGATAATTACGAGTTGGCAGGTTATGAGTGCATTGCGACTTCTGTTGAGACTGGTGAAAACATTTCATCAATAAAAAGTATAATGAAAGATAAAATAACTGTTTTTTCGGGTCATTCAGGAGTAGGAAAATCAAGTTTAATAAATGTTATTCAACCGGATTTGAATGTTAAAATAATGCAAATATCAAAATCTAGTAATACAGGAAAACATACTACTACATTTTCTGAAATGCACGAATTGTCTTTTGGTGGATATATTATTGATACACCCGGAATTAAGGCTTATGGAATTGTAAATATTGAGAAAAACGAATTATTTCATTTTTTCCCCGATTTATTTAAGCATTCAAAAAACTGTCAATATTATAATTGCACTCACACACACGAACCAAAATGCGCTGTAAAAAAAGCTGTTGACAACGGATTGGTAAGCGCTTCAAGATATAATAATTACTTGGAAATATTTTTTGATGAAGATGATAAATATCGTAAACCATATTAAATATGACTAAAAGGAAGAAATCATATTATGCTTATTTGGAAGGATATATTTCAATAATAATAAATTTATTGCTTTTTGCTTTAAAATATTGGGCAGGTATTGTCTCCGGTTCTGTGGCGTTAATTGCTGATGCTTGGCATACATTGTCTGATACAATTTCATCAATAGTTGTTATTGTTGGAACAAAAGCTTCTGAACTGCCGGCGGATAAAGAACATCCTTTTGGTCATGGACGATCTATTTTAATTGCTTCTTTAATAATTGCGGTTTTTTTATGTGTTATTGCATTTAATTTTATTATTGAATCGGTTGCTCGTTTACAAAATCACGAAAGCGCAGAATTTGGAATATTGGCAATTGTTATCTTAGTAGTTTCTATTCTCGGAAAAGAATTGCTGGCACAAATAGCATTTTGGGCCGGCAGAAAATCTAATAATATTAGTTTAAAAGCCGATGGTTGGCATCATAGAAGCGATGCGATTTCATCCGTTGTAGTTTTAGCAGGTGTTTTTCTTGCCGATTATTTTTGGTGGATAGATGGTGTTATGGGAATATTAGTTGCTATATTGTTGTTTTATGTTGCTTATGAAATATTTAAAGAAACTATTAGTCCATTACTTGGCGAAAAACCCGATGAAGAGCTAGAAAAGAAAATTGTGGAAATTTCAAATCAGGAATCAGGTATGGATGTAAAAGCACATCATATTCACATTCACGAATATGGTAATCATAGCGAACTTACTTTTCATGTTCGTTTACCAGATAAAATGACAATTTTAGAGGCACATAAAATATCATCAAAAATTGAAAAAAGAATACGTTTAGAATTAGAAATGTCAACAACAATACATTTTGATCCTGTAAATAATGTTTAACTTAATATATATAAAATGAAATTATTATTAATTAGCAATTCAACAAATGCCGGAGAAGCATATTTAGATTATCCTAAACAGAATATTAAGGATTTTTTAGGTGATAAAATTAAAAAGACTCTTTTTATTCCTTATGCGGGAGTTACTTTTTCTTTTGATGAATATGCGGAAAAAGTGCAAACCCGATTCGACGAAATTGGATATGTTGTAGATTCAATTCATAATCATGAAGATAAAACAAAAGCCATTGAAAATGCAGAAGCTATTATTGTTGGTGGTGGAAATACTTTTCATATGGTAAAAATGTTACAAGAACAAGGTTTAATTGAGCCAATAAGAAAAAAAGTTCTTGAGGGAATTCCTTATGTTGGTTGGAGTGCAGGCTCTAATGTTGCGTGTCCAACAATTTGTACTACTAATGATATGCCAATAGTTGAACCAAAAAGTTTTAATGTATTAAATCTTATTCCTTTTCAAATTAATCCGCATTATTTAGATGCAAACCCTGAAGGTCATGCAGGAGAAACTCGCGAACAGAGAATTGAAGAATTTCTTGAGGCTAATAAAAATGTTAGCGTTTTAGGTTTACGCGAGGGAACAATGTTGTGGGTCGAAAATAAGACTATGAAACTAATTGGAAAAAGAAATGCCCGATTGTTTAAATTTGGAAACGAACCAAAAGAATTAACACCTAACGACGACTTTTCGTTTTTGTTGTAAAAAAGCTGAGGGATTTTTCGACAAGATTAGAATTACAATAAAATCAGGAAGGACAGGTTTGTGGTTACGCGCTTAGCGGTTTCAAACCGCTAAGCGCATAAAAGTCTCATCTCTATTATTGATGTTAGTTATTTGCTAAAATATTTAATAATTATTCCGGCTTTTGATTTTCCTATTAAATCTTCCAAGTTTTTTAAGGTTGTTTTTTTAATATTAGCTACGGTTTTAAATTTTTGTAACAAAAGTTCAACTGTTTTAGGACCAATTCCTGAAATTTCGTCTAATTCTGACTTAATAAACTGCTTAGATCTTTTATTGCGATGAAAAGTAATTCCAAATCTATGTGATTCGTCTCTAATCTGTTGAATAAGCTTTAGGCTTTCCGAATTTTTATCTAAATATAATGGTATTGAATCTTCTGGGAAATATATCTCTTCCAATTTTTTTGCAATTCCAATAATCGCAATCTTACCATAAAGATGCAGTTTTTTTAAACTATAAACAGCGGCGCTTAATTGGCCTTTTCCGCCATCAATAACAATTAATTGGGGCAATGACAGCCTCTCTTTTAAAAGCCGACTATATCGTCTGAAAACGATTTCTCGCATCGAGGCAAAATCATCAGAACCAATAACTGTTTTTATATTAAATTTTCTGTAATCTTTTTTACAGGGTTTTGAATTTTTAAAAACCACACAAGCAGCAACGGGATTTGTTCCTTGAATATTTGAGTTATCAAAACCTTCAATATGAATAGGTAATTCTGTTAAATGTAAATCTTTTTGTAAAGTTGAGAGTATTCGGTTCGATCTTTTTTGAGGCGCTAATTTTGCCATTTGCTTATGCTTTTCTAATCGGAAATATTTTGCATTGCGTTCCGATAAATCAAGCAGCTTTTTTTTATCACCAATTTTAGGTATTGTATATTGACATTCTTTCAGTTTTGTTTCAGGATAAAAGGGAACTAATATTTCTTTGGAAGTACTTTCAAATCGAGTTCTAATGTCTATAATCGCAAAGCTTAATAATTCGTGTTCTGTTTCATCAAGTTTCTTTTTTAATTCAACAGTATGCGATTGAATTATTGCTCCGTTAATTATTTTTAAAAAATTCACATAAGCTGATTTGTCATCAGAAACAAAAGAAAACACATCAATATTATGAATGCTTGGGTTTACAATTGTAGATTTACTTTGGAAATTTTCTAGAATCTCAATTTTATCTTTTATGGTATTTGCTTCTTCAAATTTGTATTCTTCGGCAAGATTTGCCATAAGTTCTTTTAAATAGTTTGTTACTTCATGAATGTTTCCTTTTAATATTCTACGAATATTTGCAATTCCATCAGAATAATTTTCTTCGGTTTGTTTTCCTATACAAGGAGCAAGGCAATTTCCAATTTGATATTCTAAACATGATTTATATTTACTGTTTTGTATGTTTTCTTCAGATAAATTTAGATTACAAGTTCTGAGTTTGTATGTTTTTTTTATCAGCTCTAATAAAACTTTAACCATTCGTGACGATGTGTAAGGACCATAATAAGTTGATCCGTCTTTAATTATATTACGTGTAGAAAAAATTCTTGGAAAACGCTCGTTTTTTATACAAATAAATGGATACGATTTGTCGTCTTTTAACAATACATTATATCGAGGCTGATATTTTTTAATAAGATTATTTTCAAGTAAAAGTGCATCTTGTTCGGTATCAACTATAATGTGTTTAATGTCTTTTATTTTACGAACTAAAATGCGTGTTTTTGCATTGTTATGGTTTTTTGAGAAATAGGATGAAACACGTTTTTTTAAATTTTTTGCTTTGCCTATATATAGTATTTTACCATCTGTGTCAAAATACTGATAAACACCGGGTTTATCAGGCAATACCGAAACAATATTTTTAAGTTCTTTCGAAAAACTCATAAGTGTAAAGCAAACAGTAATCAATAAAATCAAAATAAAGAAAGTGAAAGTTGTTTCAAATTAATAAGTATTCCAAATAAATATAATCAAAATATAATTAGTAACTTTACATGCAAATCTTAGGTGTGAATGGCGTCTGTTGATATAATCAAATCTCCGATAAAAAACGAACTAAAAGAATTCAATTCTTACTTTCAGAATTATATGAAAGGAGGTTCACGATTGCTAAATTTAGTTACACAATATATTCTTAAACGCAAAGGAAAGCAGATGCGACCAATGCTTGTGTTTTTGTCTGCAAAAATGTTAGGAGAAATTAATTCTTCTACTTATGCTGCTGCTGCATTAATTGAATTAATGCATACGGCTACTTTATTACACGATGATGTTGTTGATGACGCTTATCAAAGGCGTTCTTTCTTTTCTATTAATGCATTGTGGAAAAACAAAATTGCCATTTTAATGGGCGATTTTTTATTAGCACGAGGTTTGCTTTTGGCAGTAAATAATAATGAACATGAATTGTTAAAAATTGTTTCGGTTTCTGTTGAACAAATGAGTGAAGGCGAATTGTTGCAAATTGAAAAATCACGAAAATTAGATATTACAGAAAAAGTATATTTTGAAATAATAGGAAAAAAAACCGCTTCATTAATTTCTGCTTGTGCCGAATCCGGAGCTTCGTCTGGTTCTGCAAGCAATGAATGTATTGTAGCTATGCGTGAATTTGGCAAAAATTTAGGTATAGCTTTTCAAATAAAAGATGATTTATTCGATTTTCAGAAAGTAAATAATTCAGGAAAACCTTCAGGGAATGATATTCAGGAAAGGAAAATGACATTGCCGCTTATTTATGCTTTAAATGTTGCAAGCGAAAAAGAACGAAAAAGCATTTTGCGTATTGTTAAAAGGCATAATTCCAATCCCAAAAAAGTAGATGAAGTTGTGCAATTTGTACATAAAAATGGAGGAATTGATTATGCTACTTCGGTAATGGAATCATACAAACAAAAAGCATTAGATATATTAGAAAAATTCCCTGAAAATGAAGCTAAAAATTCGCTCAGGGAATTAGTATTATACACAACAAAACGAAAGAAATAAATTAAAAATAATCTATTGTTGTTGTATCATTATTTTCAAGTTTATTAATATCAGTAAGTAAATTATTTGCAAGTTTGCTTGCGCCTAATCTAAATAATTCCGGTGTTAACCATTCCTGTCCTAATATTTGTGATACAATAAAAACATATAATAAAGCATCTTCGGAAATAGTCATTCCTCCGGCAGGTTTAATGCCGATTTTTTTACCTGTTTTTTCGTAAAAAGATTTAATAGTACTAGCCATAATAAAAATAGCTTCCGGTGTGGCGGCAGGTTGCATTTTTCCTGTTGAGGTTTTTATAAAATCAGCACCGGCTTCCATTGATAAAACGCTTGCCTTATAAATTAATTCATAATCTTTTAAAGCACCGGTTTCTAAAATTACTTTCAAATGAGCAGTGCCGATTGATTTTTTTATTTGGCTAATTTCATCAAAAGCAGTTTGATAATCTTCGGTTAAAAAATGACCAAGCGAAAGAACAATGTCTATATCGTCAGCTCCATCATTACCGGCTAATTTACACTCTTCCTTTTTTATTGAAAGAAAAGTTTGTGAAGAAGGAAATCCTCCACCTACAGAAGCAATTTTAACCTTGGAATCGGTAAGGTTTGTTTTTATGGTTTTAACAAACGGTGGATAAACACAAATTGCAGCTACATTTGGGCTGTTGGGAAAGTTTTTAGAAAAATCAGATACTTTTTGAGTTAATATCTGTACTTTTTTGTGCGAATCGGTAGAATTTAGCGTAGTAAGATCAATTAAACTAAATGCTAATTTTAAATTCTCTACAGTTTTATTTGCCGATAATTGGCCTTTTATCTTATTTATTTCGCTTGAAATATAATCTTCAGATAAATTGTATGCGTACTTTTTAAATATCTCTTTCATATTCTTTGTGTTTTAAAAATAAGGATGTAAAAATAATGTAACTTCACAAGTAAAAAAAATAGTGCAGGGAAAAGATCTTATATTATGGGTTTAAAAATGATTATTATATTCATTAAACTGTTTTTCGTGTGTAATAAATTAATATTAAGGTACAAAAAAAGTTTAATTGTTTATTTGTTTAACTGCTTATTTGTTTATGATTATAATATAATTGCTATAAATAAAAACACAGCTATGTTTTTGAATGTGGTTACAATTATGCATTTACCGCCTATTCTCGTAATTTATATTAAGCAAATAGAAACATCAATGCGTTATAAACAAATAATCAGTTAAACATTATATACTGAACAAAAATCTCATATTCATTAAATCTGTTAATATTTCACTAAATTTGTGCTAGTACCATTGAATTCATCAAGATAGTTTTTTGTTGTTTTTGTGTCTTAAATGATCACGATTAGTCTTTTTTAAAATATTTTTTTCAAAGGCTTCGGATAAATCAATTCCGGTTTGATTGGCTATACATATTAAAACAAATAAAACATCAGCTAATTCATCCGAAAGATTGCTTTTTGAATCAGAATCCTTAAAAGATTGCTCCCCGTATAATCTAGACATTATCCTGCTAACTTCGCCAACTTCTTCAACCAATATTGCTAAGTTTGTAAGTTCATTAAAGTATCGCACACCATATTTATTTATCCAATTGTCAACTTTTTGTTGTGCTTCTTTTATTGTTATATTATTTGGTGTTTGCATAATTGTAGATTATTATTCTTTGTTTTTTGTATCAATAATTATAGTAACCGGACCGTCATTTATTAAAGCAACTTTCATATATGCTCCAAATTCTCCTGTATATACATTATTGTTGATTTTACTCTTTAACAGTTCTGTAAATTTTTTAAATAGTGGCAATGATATTTCAGGTTTTGCCGCATGAATATATGATGGACGATTTCCTTTTTTTGTTTTTGCATGTAAAGTAAACTGACTTACAACAATTACTTCTCCCGAAATATCATTTATTGAATTGTTCATTACACCATTATCATCACCAAATATTCGAAGATTAGAGATTTTATTTACCAACCATTCTGCATCATCAATGTTATCATTTTGTTCAATTCCTAATAGTATTAAATATCCTTGTTTTATTTCTGAAATAACAATTTCATCAACACTTACTGATGCTTGAGAAACCCTTTGAATTACTATTTTCATTTTATAATCTATTTATTGAAATATAAATATAGGTTTAGATAATAACAAATCGAAATATCTAAATATGATAATTGTCATTTTAATGATTTCGAAATATGTATATATTTGAATTTGTAAATAACACAAATAAAAAAATCATATTTGAAATGAAAAATTTAGGGTTAAAAGACTTAAGTATTGAACAGCTTGAGAATGCTGCAAGTATGTTAAAAGCAATTGCACATCCCATGAGAATAGCCATCCTAGGCTTTTTAGAAGATGGGAACAAGCTTAGTGTTAATGATATTCGCGAATTATTAAAAATTGAGCAATCATCTACTTCACATCATTTAGGTATTTTAAAAGATAAGGGTGTGTTAGCATCAAAACGAGAAGGAAAAAAGACACTCTATTTTCTTAAAAACAGGAAATTAAATGATGTTGTTAAATGTGTAAATATGTGTGCAGAGTAATTTTTATTTTAATAAAAAACCATTAACCACTTGTTTCGTAAATTGAAAAATCACATAAGTTATTGTGTGAATGCTAAATAAAAGATAATTAATCATATATAAAATTATAAACAGATGAAATCACATGAAATAGATTATAAAATTAAAGGACACGATATTCAATATGTTGAAGTAGAGCTTGATAAAGGTGAAACTGTTATTGCTGAAGCCGGTGCAATGCTTTTTATGGAAGACAATATTTCTTTTGAAGCAAAAATGGGAGATGGTTCTAATCCAAACCAAGGATTTTTTGGAAAGTTGGTTTCTGCAGGTTCACGAATGATTACCGGAGAGTCTTTATTTCTTACTCATTTTACTTTTAATGGAATCGGAAAAGGGCATGTTGCTTTTTCTGCTCCTTATCCCGGAACTATAGTTCCTATTGATCTAGAAAAACATAATGGTTCTCTTATTGTTCAAAAAGATGCGTTTTTATGTGCTGCATTAGGCACAAAAGTTTCTATTACATTAAATAAAAAACTTGGAGCCGGTTTTTTTGGTGGTGAAGGTTTTATTCTGCAAAAATTACAAGGTGATGGAAATGCTTTTATTCACGCCGGAGGAACAATTATTGAGCGAGATTTAAAAAATGAAACATTGCGCGTTGATACAGGTTGTGTTGTTGGTTTTGAAGAAGGAATAGACTTTAGTGTGGAAGCTGCCGGCGGATTAAAATCTATGGTTTTTGGCGGCGAAGGTATGTTTTTAGCTACTTTGCGTGGAACAGGAAAGGTATATTTACAATCTATGCCAATAAATAAATTAATTAAGGCAATAGCTCCACGTGGAAAAAATACCGGTAAAGGAAATAGTGGCTTATTGCAAAATTTCCTCGAGGATTAAAAAATGAGTCAATATATTGAAGCTGACGAGTTTTTGGAAAAATCAAAAAGTATTTCCATAATAGATGTTCGTACACCTGCTGAATTTGAACAAGGTCATATTTCAGGAGCCTTTAACATACCAATTTTTAGCAATGAAGAGCGTGCTGCAGTTGGTACTTTATATAAAAATTCAGGAAAAAATACAGCAGTATTAAAAGGTTTGGAATTTGTTGGACCTAAGTTAGTTTTGTTTGCGAAACAAGTTAAAACTATTACAAAAAGCAATTCAATACTAATACATTGTTGGCGTGGCGGTATGCGAAGTTCGAGTATGGCTTGGTTATTTGAAACAATAGGAATAGATTCTTTTTTACTAAAAGGAGGCTATAAGGCTTATCGAAGCTTTATTAGAGAAAGTTTTAATGAATCAAAAAAGATTATTATTCTGGGAGGTTTAACAGGCTCCGGTAAAACTGATGTGTTAAAAGAGTTAGAAAAAAATGGTGAACAAATTATTGATTTAGAAGGTTTGGCGCATCATAAAGGTTCTGCATTTGGAGCATTAGGACAAAATAAACAACCAACAACCGAGCAATACGAAAATGATTTGTATGAAATTTGGAACACATTTGATCTTAATAAGAGAATATGGCTTGAAGACGAGAGTCAATCAATAGGATTTGTTTGGTTACCAATATCGTTATATTCACAAATGCGACAAGCAGTAGTTGTTAAAATGAACATTCCTTTTGAATGTCGGATTAAGAGATTGGTGAAAGAATATTCGTGTTTTGATAATACAGTTTTAGAGGAAATTGTAAATAAATTGTTTAAGCGATTAGGTGGACAAAACGTTAAAGATGCTCTTGCCGGAATAAATGATAACAATTACGCACTTGTAGCAGAAATTGTATTAAAATATTACGATAAAGCTTATAATTTTGGTTTAAACAAAAGAGATGAATCAAAAATATATGATATTGTTTTTACTGAAGATATTCCTGAAAACAATGCCAAATCAATATTAAAAGAATTCCCATTATTAGGATAATGATACAATATCTTGTTTAAGTTTTTGTGCCGTTTCTCTCAGAGAAATCCCCTCTGTAATATTTTGACATAAAATAGTGATTTTATAAACATAATTTTCTTCAGCAACGGGAATAAATTGCATTTTTAGCCAAATGGTTTTTTGATAAGAAGTGATTTTTTGTTCGGTTACAAATTGTTCATTGTTTGCAACTGCTTTAAATATATTAGCTATTACCTTTTTTGTTTCTGTGTCTTTAGGAAAAAACACTTCAATGTTTTTATTAAGCATTTGTTTTCGTGATAAACCAAATGTAGAAGCAAAAGTTTCATTCATTGAAGTAAATATTCCTTCATTGTCAATTTCAGCAACAAGAGAACTTCCCTTTAATGCATTAACAACACCCTGTAATTCAAGCTCTTTCTTCTCGTTTCCTTCTTGTGTTGCCAACATTTCTTCCATATTCTGACGCATTTCTTCTTCGTGTTGTGCCAGCTCATCTGCCTGTCTTCTAGAATGATCTAGTAATGCTGCAGTTTTCATGTTAATTTTTACCATAGAAATTGTTGATGCAATATTTTCACCAACTTTCTCAATAAAATCAATATGATGTGGTTCAAAATCGTTAAAAGATAACAATTCAATTACACCATAAATTTTATCATTTAAATTTAAAGGAATAATAAGTAAGGAATTTGGTCGTGTCGCATTTTTTATTCCTGATAATAAATTAGGGTAATCATATGGAATATTTGGAATATGAATAGTTTCTTTTTCAACGGCAACTCTTCCTATTAATTCTTCTCCGGGTAACAAATCTAAAGAAAGGTATTTTCTTTTTTTATACGCATATGTAGCAATAAGTTCATAAACTTCGTTACCGGAATTATTATCATTTAAAATAAAAAATGCGACCTGAGCAACATTCATATATTTTGATAAATTAAAAACAATATTAAAAGCAAATTCTTCCATATTGTCATTATGTTCACGAAGTAATTCACTAAATTTTGCTATGCCTTGTGTAATCCAGTTTTGTTTTTCATCTTCCAGTTTTCTTTTTTCTTCTTCTTCACGAGCGTGGATTAGGCTTTCGCGCATTTCAAGAAGAGAGGCTCCTAAAACATCTTTATTGCTAAGTTGATTAAATTTAGTATCTAGTTCTCCTTTACCAATTTGAAGAGCAAAGTTTGCTGTACTGTTTAATCCATCAATAAGCATGTTTACCGATTCAGCCATATAGCCTATCTCATCTTTGCTTTTTGTACGAAGCTTGTTTTTTGTGTTAATATCTCCAAGAGCTAATTTTTCCAGGATTTTTGTTGTACGAGTAATAGGAAGGCTAATGCTTCTTGCTATTAACCATATCATGATACTTAAAAGCAATAACCCAAAAATTCCGATTAAAACTGCCATATTAAAACTAGTAGATGCCTTACTAATTATTTTAGAATATGGGATTGCCATTACAAATGACCATGGTGTTATGCTTTTGCCAATTTCTATTGGGGCAAAACAATATAAATATTTGTTAGAATTACGGTAGCTTTTTAGTTTTATTGAAAAGCGTTTTCCTTCTTGTATGTTTTGACAAACACTAAGTTTTTCAGAATATTTTGGATATAAATTGGCAGATTGTGTATTAACCGCTAAACTATCAGGATGCGAAATAATTACGCCATTATTTGCTATAATAAGGGAATATCCTTTTTTAAATGGCTTTATTTTGTCAGTAATTTTTTGAAATTTATCTAACGAAACATCAATACCAACAACACCTAAAAAAGTATTTTGAAATATAATAGGAACTATCAGGTTTGTTTGCAAAACACTATCCTCCTTGTTATCTGAATATGAATAGTAATACGGATTCATAACAGTTTCTTCCCAAGTGGACTTAGGAATTGTATAATAATCACCTTGAAAAAGTGTTGTAGATGTGTTTTTTTCTAGTTTTATTTCATTTCCTATTTTATAAAAAGTGGGAGAGTAGTTCCCTAAATAAGTATTTCCGGGAGTATTAATAAAGTAAGAATCGAGAGTGTCTATAGTATTAGGTTCCCAAATAGTCCAAATAGCGTTATAATCATCATTCTGTTTTAAAACAGTTTGAAGAATATTATTAAAAGTTGATCTTCTTTCTAGTTGTGGAAGGACATCAAAGTTTGAAAAAGCTTGACTTAATGTTCGTGCCGTAATCATATATTTGTCTAAATTAATTTTAGAAAAATTGGCGTATTCTACTGCATATGTATTAGCAAGACTAATACTGTTTTGAAGTGCTTTTTTTCTTATGTTAAACCCAATAGTACCTATGGCAGCAATAAAAACAATTGCAGAGGTGGAAAGTATAAATAGAAGTATTCGTGCGTTTAATTTCATTTTTAGATTCATGGTAACGCGTTTTTATTTTTAACTGGAAAGGTTTTTAGATTTTTTTATTTTTTTTATTTCTTTTTCAATTTTCATCCAAATATCTTCAATACTGTTTATGATAATTGATAATTCAAGGAAATTTTGTTTTGTTGTTGTTATATGAATTATTTTTTTAGATAGATCTACTAGATTATCTAGTCCCAGATAATTCATTTTAGATTTAAAATTAGTAGCTTTTAATTTTAAAAGATCCCAGTTTTTATTGTTATTAATATTAAATAATTCATCGATTTGTTCCGGTATTGTTTTTAAATATACATCTAAAATGTGTTGAATTTTTGAAATATCTCCTTTAAAAACCTTATTTAAGTATGTTAGGTTAACATATTCAAAATTTATCTCTTCGAGTAATTTTTCAATAACTAGTTTGCTGTCTTTTTTATCTCTTTCGAGTTGTTCTTTTGCTAATACATCTTGATGTTTCTTTTGTGCTTTAGCTTTTTGTTGTTGAAGTTCAATAATTTCTTCTTCCAAATTATATACTTCGCTAATATTGGTTGATATTTTAATTACTTTAATAGTATTTCCCTCATTATCAATAATAGGAGTATATTTCTCAGAAAGCCATATTTCTTTCCTGCCAATTCTATAAAATTCTATTTCTGTTTTGCTTTTTCCTTCTCTTAAATTATTCCAAAAAGAACTAAATCTTTCATTGTTTTTGTCGTTTTTAAAAAGGATAGAAAGGTGTTTTTTGCCAATAATTCTATCTTTTTGTGTATTTAGTAGTTCAACCAAATTGTTGTTAATATCAATTACAATTCCATTTGTATCGTACATGGTTACATAAAGAGCCGAATTAAGAGCCGAAATAAGTGAACTAATTTCTTCTTCTTTTTTGCTTGCTTCTTCTTGTGTGGCCTGCATTTCCTCCATGTTTTGACGCATTTCTTCTTCTTGTTGTGCAAGTTCGTCGGCTTGTAATTGTGATTGTTCTAATAATTCGGTTGTGCGGATATTTATTTTTGCACTAGAAATTGTAGCGGCACTTATTTCTGATATCTTTTCTAAAAAAGAAATTTGATGATCTTCAAAAATGATAAATGATTCTAATTCAACAACACCTATTAAATCATCGTTATATATAAGAGGTACTAACAATATGCTATTTGGTTTTTCTCTTCCTAAACCGGAAGATATTTTAATATAATCATCTACAACATCGGTAATGAAAATTTTGTCTTTTTCAACGGCACATCTTCCAACCAAACCCTCTCCAAAAGGAACTTCTTCAATATTGTATTTCTCTTTTTCAAAGCCAATAAAAGCAGTAAGTTTTAAAATTTTACTTTCTTCAGAGATATTGTGAACTAAATATATTCCTCCTTCGTTTGCGTTTAGATATGAAACAAGGATTTTTATTATATTAAAACAAAGCTTGTTAATATCGTTGTTGTCTTCGCGTAATATTCTGCTGAATATATTTAAGCCATTAGAATGCCATATAAGATTTTGTTCATTTTTCTTACTTTTTATTTCTTCTTGATTAGCGACTCTTAAGCTGTTACGCATTTCTAAAATTGCCTTTCCTAAAGCATCATTATCACTTAAAAGTGTAAATTCTTTATTGAAATTTCTCTTTCCAATTTCATCGGCAAAATTGGCGGTTTTTTCTAAGTTTATTATTAAATTATTTACAGAACTAGACATTGCTCCTATTTCATCATTAGTGCCTGAGTCTGCTAAATCGGATTTTGAAATGTCACCTAAAGAAAGTTTTCGTAATGCTTTTGTTGTTTTTCGAAGTGGTTTCGCAATATTAGTTGCAATAAACCAAATAATAAATGTTAATATTAATAACCCAAGAAGTCCTACTCTTACGGAAATTAAAAAGTGACTGTTAGCTTCTTCCATTATTGATTGTAATGGAACAACAATTCCAAAAGACCATGGTGTTCTTGTTTTTCCAATACGTATTGGGGAAAATGAAAAATAATAATTTTCATTATTATGTTGATCAGAAATAATGAAATTAAAAGATTCTCCGTTTTTCACATTTTCTAAAACGGGTGCTTTTTCTGCATATTCAGGAAATACGTTAGTAATAATTCGCCCGCTATAATTACGGTTTGGATGGGCTACGAAACTACCATTATTTGCTAATAAAAATGTATAACTACCTTTAAAAGGATGAATAGTATCGATAATGTTTTTAAAATGTTCTAAGGATACATCAACTCCGGTAATGCCAATAAAGTTGTTATTTAAAACAATAGTAGAAACTAAACTTGTTTCTAATATTTCGTCAATTTTTTGTTTTGTGTACGAATAAAAATATGGATCGGTAATAGTTTCTCGACCAGAAATTTTTATTTTATAATAGGTGCTGGAAACATTGTCATCATATAAATCTAGTGAATCTATTGTAATGTCGATAAGGTTGTTCTTTCTATAAAAAGCAGTTGACAGTCGACCATGGGTTTTATTCCAAGAAGAATCAATAAATTGGAGCTCCCAACTGTCCCACACAGAAACATATTGCTTATTTTTTTCTAAAACACTTTTTAGCATTTTGTTGTATAAAGCCCTTCTGCTGTTTTGCTCAAGGTCTTCATAACCATGAAATGCTTGTGCAAGAGCACGTACAACGTCCATGTCTGCATCAAGAGATGTTTTAATAAGAAAAGCGTATTGTTTTACATATGAGTTAGTAAGTGCTTTAGCATCTTCTAAAGCGGTTTTTTTATATTTTACACTAATTAAACCAATGGCCAAAACATATATAACAATAGATGTTGATAAAATTAGAAAAAGCATTTTTAAGCTTAGGCGCAATCTTTGTTCCATGGTTGTCTCCCGATAAATGTTATTCTCCTTTATTACGCAATCTTGCGTCTGTAATATCTATAGCAATGTTAAGGATTCTAATTGTTTCTCCTTCATTATCAAATATAGGTGAATACTCTTCTTGAACCCAAATTTCTTTATTATTAAATGTGATTTTTTGAATAATTTGTTTTGATTCTCCGTTTCGTAATGCTTCCCAAAAAGCTGTAAAGTCGTTGTCTCTTTCACCTTCAATTTGACCGAATGATCCTTGATGTTTTCCAATAAGTTGTTCTCGTGGGATTCCTAATAAAGAAACAAACTTGTCGTTTATTGTTATTAGTCGCCCGGTTGTATCGTATTCTGCAACTAAAGAAATAGCATTTAATGCATCTAGAATACTTTGCAATTCAGCTTCGCGTTTAGAGGCTTCCTCTTGAGTGGTTACCATTTCTTCTAAATTTTGGCGCATTTCTTCTTCTTGGCTTGTAAGTTCTTCTCTTTGTTTTTGAGATTCTTCAAGTAATCGAGCAGTTTGTTCGTTTACTTTTACGCTTGAAATTGTTCCTGCAATATTTTCTCCAACTTTTTCTACAAATTTAATTTTGTGAGGTTCAAATTTATTAAATGAAATGAGTTCTATTACGCCAAAAACATCGTTATTTAAAATTAATGGAACTAATAAAACACAACGAGGGTTTGCTTCTCCTAAACCGGATGTTATTTTAACATAATCGTTAGGAACGTCAACCATATATATTGTGAGTTTTTCAAAAGCACAACGACCAACTAATCCTTCCCCTAAAATAATCTTTTTATTAACAAGTTTACTTCTATCAAATGCAATGGTAGATTTCATTTCGAAGTAAATGTTCTCAGGATCATAATCGTTTTTAATGTATAAGGCTCCTTGGGTTGCTTCTATATAGTTTATTAGATTGCTCATAATATGGAATGATAACGTTTCGATATTGTCGTTATTTTTACGAAGGATATCTCCAAATTTTGCTATTCCAACAGTAATCCAATTTTGCTTTTCATCATCTATTTTTCGTTTTTCTTCTTCTTCCTCTGCATGTTGCAAATTTTTGCGCATTTCAAGCAAGGAGTTTCCTAAAACATCATCTTTACTTAAAACTTCAAAATCCGCATTTAAATTTCCTTTACCAATTTGACGGGCAAAAATTGCTGTACGATCAAGACCTTCTAATAATGTATTTACTGATGCCGCCATATCTGCAATTTCATCGTTACCCTTAATGGAGAGTTTTTCTATTTGATCAATCTTTCCAAGAGACAATTCTTGTAAAATATTGGTTGTTTTTACTAGTGGAGAAGTTATGTTTTTAGCAACAAGTAAAATAATAAAGAAAAGAATAAGGATTCCAAAAATTCCTATAAATAATGAAATTATAAAATTACGATTAGCTGTAATCATAATAATCTTTTCGGGAACAACTATTCCAATAGTCCATGGAGTAGATGTTTTTCCTACTTGTATTGATGCAAAAGTATAATAAAATTTCTCTCCTGTTTCTGAATCGGTTGCTCTAAATGAAAAGTTTTGCTTGTGTTGAATCTTATCAATAATATTGTATTGTTCGGTATATTCAGGAAAAACTTCTTTAATTGAAACACCAACATTTTCAAAGTTGGGATGTGCGGCAAAAGTTCCTAAATTAGATAGTAAAAAAGCATAGCTGTTTTCAAAAGGTTTTATTTGGGAAATAATTTCTTGAGTTTGATTAATACCAAAATCAATGCCAACCAAACCCATAAATTCACCATTTTCTTGTAAAGGACTAATTAGGCTTGTCATAAAAAGTTTTTCTTTTTTCCCTTCATCAAATACATCGAAATAAGGTTCCCAAATTTGTTCAAGATTTTCTAATTTTGATGCGGCATAAACCTCAGAATCTCCATCTAAACCTTTTATAAAATCAATTTCTTTTATTTGTCCATTTTCTCTCCAAACAGTTTTAATATAGCGACCTGTTTCTTGATTCCATGTGCTATCAATATATTTTAACTCCCAAGAATCCCATAATGCATAATAATCAGGATTTTCGTTGAAAATATGCTTATACATGTCTGCATATAACCTTTTCCATGTATCGGTTGGCATATCTTTATATGTTTTAAAAGCATACGACAAGGTTCGTACAACAGCTAAATCTTCGTTAAACTGTCCTTCAATTTTTGCAGCATATTCTTTTGCAACTTCATCAGTGAAATTAAAAGCATCTTTTAATGCTGTTGATCGTGTATTTAAACTTACATAACCTATTGAAACAGCATAAATAATTATAGTTGTTGTTAAAATATAGAATATAAGCTTTTTGTTGATATTCATTCCTTTTTTCATGCGTTTTTATTTTCTATTATTATCGACATATAGCTATATAGCAACTTGCTAAATTAAACTATAAACGAATCTTCTGATATATCAATAGCAATATTCACTATTTTTTCCAGCGAACCGACTTCATCATAAACAGGAGAAAAAGTTTCTTTTAATAATGTTGATTTTTCATTTGATTTTATAGCTGCGATTCGTGTAAACTCTTGTCCGTTTTTTATTGTTTCCCAATCATTAATATCAAAGTTTTTAATTTTATAATAGTTGATATTGTTTATTGATTTATTCATTAGTTGACCTTGAGAAATACCAGTTAAATTTAACAATTGTTCGTTAATATAGATTAGTTTTCCTTCAGGATTGTATTCGGTAATGAAAACAATTTTATTAATAGCAGAGATCATGCTTTTTATATGAAATTCGCGTTTTGCAGTTTCTTCTTGTGTTGTTTGCATTTCTTCCATATTTTGGCGCATTTCTTCTTCTTGGGAAGCAAGTTCTTCTGCTTGTTGTTGCGATTGTTCGAGTAAAATTAGTGTTTGTTGGTTAATTTTTAGATTATATAGAGTAGAAGCAATATTTTCCCCTACTTTTTCTATAAATTCAATTTTATAATTAGCAAGCACATCAAATGAAACCAGTTCAATAATACCAAAAACTTCTTCTCCAATTTTTAACGGAACAATTAAAATGTTATTAGGATTATCATTTAAAAGTCCTGAAGTAATATTCACAAAATTATTAGGCGCATCATTTAATGATATTGTTCTTTTTTCTTGAATAGCCCTACCAATTACACTTTCTCCTTTTTTAAATGTTTTTTCAATTAATTTTTCTCTGCCAAATGCTACTGCCGCAAGTGGTTCGTAAAAAACATCAGAAGTATCATTGTCGTTTATCATGAACAAACTTCCTTGGGCTACTTCAACGTAATCAATTAATTGTCGGATTAAAACGTCTGAAATTTCTTTAATATTAGTATGATTTCTTAATATTTCCCCAAAACGTGTAATTCCATCGCTAATCCATTTTTGTATATCATCAGTTTCGGTTCTTTTTACTTCTTCCAATCTTGCATTATTTAAACTTATTTGCATGTCTAAAAGCGATTTCCCAAGTACATCATCTTTGCTTAATAAATTAAATTTAGCTTCTAATTTTCCTGAACCTATTTCTTTAGCAAAATCGGATGTTTTGTTTAGATTGTCAAAAAGTATATTTACCGAAGTTGCCATTTTTCCAATTTCATCTTTACTGGAAATTGAAATATGTTGTGTTTGGTTGAGTTTTCCTTGTGCAATTTGTGTTAGGGTTTTATTTATAATTTTAATCGGACGTATTATTTTATTGGCGAGGATGTTTAGTAAAAATGCGAGTACTATTACAGAAAGAATACTCAATGTTAATAGAAAAAGAATAGTTTTTTTTGCTGATTTAAACATCTCTTTTTCATCTGTTCTTAATAATAGTGACCATGGTGTGTTTGTTTTTCCTAAGCAAATTGGCGAAAATGTATAATAATAAGTAGTGTTTAAAGAATCGTTTTTCTGTAAAAACTGATCCGAATATCCTTTACTAATATGATAACCAATATTATTAATTGTATCAGCAATAATTGAATTTAGGTTGTTTCCAATAATGGTATCTTGGTTTGACGATACAATAGATAATTGATTTGAAATTAAAAATAAATCGGAATAAGAATTAGGGTTTTGTTGTGTAATGCTATTTTGTAATTTTTTTAATGGAATATCAACACCTACCACACCAAGAAAAACACTTTTATGAATTAATGGTATTATTAAGCTAGTTTGTAATATTTTGTCTTTATTTTTCCCTGTATAAGAATAATAATATGGATTTAAAATTGTTTCGCTAGATGTGTTTTTTGGGATAGTATAATAATCACTGGTAAAAAGTGCTGTTTCTGAACTGAGACTATTAATTTCAAGAAAAATTTCCTCATCACTTCTATAATATGTAGGAGAGAAATTGCCAATAATTGTTGAAGCATCTGAATTTTCATAATAACTGTCTAATGTGTCTAATGCATACGGTTCCCAGATACTCCATATTGATAGCAATTCGGGATTTGCTATAAGTGTGGTTTTTAGAATAGACATAAAATGTGGTCTTCGTTGCAGTTGTTCAATATTTTGATAATTCAAAAATACTTGTGAGATAGTACGTGCAACATCAAAATAATTATCAATTTCATTTTTAGTGATCTGAGAAATGATATTTGTTTTTGTATTTAACGAAATTAAGGTATTCTGCTCAGAAATTTGTTGGTATTTTATTATAGTATATCCAATAGAAATAGAGTAAATAATAACTAAAGTTGTTATAAAATATAATAGTATTATCGATTTTATGCGAGACTTCATTTTATTGATTTTTTAATTGATGATTCACAAAATCGTTTAATTGTGTAGCAATACACAAAAACTTTATTGGGTTTCCACTTTGATCAAATATTGGACTTAGTTTTTCAAGTATAGTTATTTTTGTATTTATTTGAGATATTTCTCTTTGGATATTGACTGATTTTCCACTTCTTAGTTCATCCCAAATGGTTTTAAAACTATCAATATTGATTTGAGTATCCGATCCAACAATCCAGTGGTACTTTCCTATAGCCTCATTTTGTGTTAAGCTAAGCAGTTGAATATAATTAGTATTACAGTCAACTAATTGCGCTTCGTAATTATACTCTGCAAAACAGGTTGCTTTTTTCAATGAATTTAAAACGTCTAAAAAACTTTCCTCTCTTTTGCTTGCCTCTTCTTGGGTTGCTTGTATTTCTTCCATGTTTTGACGCATTTCTTCTTCTTGAGCGGCAAGTTCTTC
>JAGLDO010000193.1 GCA_023145555.1 Bacteroidales bacterium | reverse complement strand
CTTAGCGGCTTTTCAGAGTGGATTCAAAGTTAAAAGTTAAAAGTTATAAAAACAAATTTATAATATGCTGCAACAAATAGGTTTAAAAATCTAAATTTAATGAAAGATAAAAAATGCGAGGCAATATTACGTTGTTTTCAATACCCCAAGCCCAATCGGCACGAACATAATAACCTAATAAACGAGTTCGTAAACCAAAACCATAACCGGCAACAATTGGTTCTTTACCTTTGTCGATAATAACTGTAATAGGACCGTTTGTAATAACTTCCTGATTATATGCATTATTACCCGAATAGGGTGTTAATCCTGTCCAAGCACTACCAATATCGGCAAAACCAATTATCATGAAATTATTTAGAAATCCTGAGTTTAAAGGTCTGTTTGCAAAATATTTAATAATTGGCCAACGAATTTCACTATTTATAACTGCAAAATTATTCCCGTTACGAATATTTTGTGTAAAACCACGCATGTTAGTAGCCAGAGTTTGGTAAACATAATTTTTGTCGGTGTCAACACGAATTGAGTTGTCAAAGGTTCTTACTTTAGATGATAGATTAATCCAATTATCGACACCACCAAGATAATAGATTAACAGGCTGTTGCCAAAAGAAGAACTTGCTGCAAAACGATTTGCCCAAATTAAATCGCGATGAATTTTTAAATAATTTCGAACATCGGCACCAACAACAAAAAAATTGGAATTAATTTCTTTGTCAATTTGTTTATAAAATTCACCAAAGACTTTTAATCTGGTACCATTATAGAGATTTAATCCTCTGTTAAATGTATTATCATAAATATATTCGACTTTTAAACCGTTCCAAACACGGGAATTTGCTTTTTTGTCAAGATTTACATAATCGGTTGATAGGTATGAGGTTCTGTCGTAACGAATAGTTTCGGTTGCTCGCACTGCAGATACCTGACTAAAGGGGTATTTGAGAATATACATTAACTCATGCGAATGAGTTTTTGAAATAAAATACTGCGTGGAATTCTCAAAAGACTGACGATGAAAGATAATCTTCTTATCCATTTGTTTTTTTAGATTTACAAGACTTATTAAATATTCGTTACTTTGGAAATCGGGGGAGAAACGAATACCGCCTGTAATTTTATAATCTTCGAACAAATCAACGACGCCAATTTTTGTAAAGACATTAAATCCCGGGTTAAAATAAACCGCACCACCTGTAAAAGCTTGATAAGAAGAGTTTAAAAAGCCAAAGTCAATTTGATTAACTAGTGTGTTAGTATAAAAATTAGTGAAATAAACTAATTGCTTTGGTAATTGAAAGCCGGCAGAATCTTCCTGTTCACCTAGGCTGTCATTAATATTTAACAAGAATTTCTTTTTTTCAAATTCGAAAATATAATTGTTAATATCAACAAATGAGGAGTCGATATTTAAATATTGTTTGGGTGTAATAACTAAACTGTCTGGTTCTTGTTCGTAATAATAATCGCCCTCTTTAGTAACACTGTCTTTATTTATTAAATATTGTTTATATAAATCTCGAAATTTGGTATTCTTGTAATCTCCTGAAAATGAATTTTCTTTAGTGTTAAGGTAATCGGTAAATAAATGATAACGTTTTTTGTTAAAAATTATCTCACCATATCTACCGGTATTTTTATTTACATTATAATCAAGAACGTTAGTTGAGTAGTTTGACAGATTATAGTGTTTTGTGAAATATCTGTAATGAATACTAGTATCGATAAAACTTATTGTGCTGTCAATTTTAATTAATTGGCGATTAATAATTCCGTTTTCATCGCTTAAATATGAAAAAGTATTGTTTTTTATTTCAAATGGTTTAAACTCATCAAAGTAAGGAGAGTTTGATAATCGAGTAAGTTTATTGGATTTATCTTTGTAATTATAAATAAATAAATCGTAAAAATCGGAAGTCTGAACCGAGTTTTTTTTGTCTAAAGGTAAGGTATCGGCAATTCTGTTTGAGCTAAAAATAATGTCGTTTGAGTTATTAATAAAACGAGGATTTAAATCGTCGGCAACATCATTAGTGATTTTTTTGTTTGAGTTTGCTGCTACAGAATGGACGTAAATATCGGTATGACCGTGATTAATTCCTGAAAAAACAAAAAATAAACCATCGTCTGAATATGAAAAATCGAGATATTTATCAATATAGAAAAGTTCTTGAGTTTCTATTTTTTTTGTGCTTAAAATGTAATAAGAAAGAAACATTTTACCTTTTTGCTCGGTAATTATTGAAAGAAATTTTCCCGATGGATGCCAGGCGAGAATTGGATAAGAATAATCGGTGATTTGTTCTAATTTGTTGCCTTTTGAAAAAATCCGTTTTCGTTTATGTGTTTGAGTGTTGTAAATCCATACAATATATTTGCCCAACTCGTTGGTTGTGTAAGCAATATAATTATCGTCTGGGCTAATTTTTAATTGTTGATAAACTCTTTTCTTTTTAGTTCTTTTAAGTAATTTTTCTGTTTCGGGTATATTTTTCCCTATGTTTTCTTCATTAAACTTAGTTTTGTAATATTCAAACCAATCAAGTAATAAATCTTTAAGGGGAATGCCCAGCACAAACATAAATCCGTTATCGACATTCTTACTAAGTCTTGTCAGATAAACTACGTTTGACACAACAGCATCGCCATAATTATCGGAAATATACTTCCAAAAAGAATGTCCTGCATAAACAGCATCATTAGCTTTTAATCGATTAATTTTTTTGTATTTATCTGTCAGTATTCCATCTTTTATTTTATTTTCAATAGATAAATCCCATTTTTTTGAATAAAATGAGATTAAACCTTTTTCATACCATAAGGGAAGATTTAAAAGAGCAGTGTTTGTAAGTCTGTCCTTAACGCTTCCACCAAATAACATCTCGCGAAGGATTACTTCAGTAATAGCGGCATCAATTTGTTGTTTAAGTTTATGATGATTGCCTTCAAAAAAGAGAAACACTTTATTGTTAATGATTTTTGTCTGTCCACCAATATTATATTCTTGTTTCCCGGTTATTAATCCGATGTTACTTTGTTTAAAATCAGTATGTTTATTATAGATTATAAAAACAATTCGACGTTCAAGAGCATATTCAAGTTTATATTCAAGTTCACCAATTCTGGTTGAGGCATATTCTGCTGTATATTCAGCCAGTTCTTTACCGCCAACATAAAAATAAGTGTCGAACTTGTCGAAACGATAATATTGCCAATAAAAATTAATGTATTGAACTCTGTTTTTTCCAAAACTCATTTGAAGTCCATTATAGAACTGAGCATAAGTTTTTGATAATGATATTATTATTAGAAATAATACCAAGACATATGAAGATAATATTTTTGTTTTTCTGTTCAATTATTACACTTAAATTTAAGAAACATTAATTCTTTGTTTAACAGCCTCGTAAACAATAATTGAAGTTGCAACAGAAACATTTAACGATTCAATATTACCTAAAATTGGTATTTTAACAATTTTATCCGACAGATTAATAATGTCATTAGAAATACCAATATCTTCGGCTCCCATAACTATTGCCGATGGTATTTTAAAATCAACATCATAGTAATAATCATCTGATTTTTCATTTGCAGCAACTATTTGTATTCCGCTCTGTTTTAAAAAAACAATTGTCTTTTTTAGATTTTCGACACGACATACAGGAATTGTATGTAAAGCACCTGCCGATGTTTTAACCGCGTCAGAATTTATAAGTGCAGAGCCTTTAGCAGGAATAATAATTGCATTAACTCCGGCACATTCGGCTGTTCGTGCAATAGCTCCAAAATTTCTTACGTCAGTAACTTTATCTAAGACCAAAAATAAAGGAAGCTTTGCTTGTTCGTATAATTGCGGTAAAATGTATTCAATATTTTGGTATTCAATGCTAGAAATAAAAGCAATAACACCCTGATGGTTTTTTTGCGATATCTTATTCAGTTTTTGAATTGGCACATACTGAAAAGGTATTGCTCGCTCTTTAATTAAATTGAACAATTCATAAAATAAATCGCCACGAGAATCTTTTTTTAATAGAACCTTTTCTATTTCTTTGTTTGCTTTTATTGCTTCAATACACGCCCTAATTCCAAATATTTTGTCAGTATTCGATTTCATACGTTTATGTTTTTGTATTCGTTTTATATTTGTCGTTTGTCCACGGATTTCACGGATTAACACGGATTTTTTTTGATAATAAAAGTCATAAAAGTTTCATCTGTGGACAATATTTTGAACACAAATGACACTGATTATACAAATCTTACACAAATTTTTTATCTGTGATTATCTGTGTTCTATCTTTCATCTGTTAATATTTTGTAATTCATAATTCATAATTCCAAATTCATAATTATTTAGCAATAGAAAAAACATGCCCGCTTCGCCAGGTATTAATAGCTTTAAACCAACTGTCGTCGTAAACATCGGACCTGTCTAAGATATAATAATTATTATTAAAGGGATTGTTTATTTTTTCAAAAGTAAAATCCATTGACATTGTTTTAGCTTTTTTGCCATAAATCCAACGTTCAACAGTATCGTTTTTATAAATCATTGTTGGTATTCCATACACAACGTAAATCATGCCTCTGTCGGTTTTCCATCCTTCACTAAGCGACGGAAAATAATAATTGGCAAGTTGTACTCTGCTGTAATAAATCCTTATTAGTTCGCGTGCACGGTTAACATTGCCGGTTGCTAAAATCCATAAACTGTCAACAGCTATTTTTGGATTGTTATAAGCACTTAATTTTTTATATTCACGAGTAGAAGTTAAATATTGCAAAGGTTCAAATAAATTTTCGGCACTTTGCACTCTCGGATAATCATCGCCGTAATTAAATAATGTTAAACCATCATCAGATAGAGTGTCTGTTCGAAAACGGTAAAAACCTTTGTTTGGGAATTTAAAAATTACAGTATCAATATTTGGTACATACCAAGTTGAGTCGGGTTTGAAATTAATTTTTTTATCAGGGTCGGAATCGAATGGAGGTAAAGGGACTTCAAATTTTTTGCTATAATATGAAACATACAAATTCTTGGTATTAATGCGCTTGCTTTTAATAAAAAATGAAGTGTTACTGTTAAAATAGCATTTAAAAATAGGTTTCTTCTTTACATTATCAAAAACTAAATAATTTTGAAAAGAATTATTTGTGATTTTGTCAATCTCAAATAAAGATGAGGTTTGCTTTTTGCTATTTAAATCAAAAATGGAAATGTCGATAAAATATTTTTTTCCGGCAGCAACTTTTACAGGCATATATGAAATGTAATTATTGGTCAGACCGTTTTCACGAACATTTAATTTAACAGATGCACTATCGATAATCTCAGATTTTTGAAGTGATTCATAAAGTTGATAGTGAATTAGAATTTTTGCTTCCTTAAAATTGTCTTTCTCGTCTTTTTTGATAAATAATAATTCAGGTCGGTAAAGATTGTAAAATAGAAATGAAATAGAATCAGAATTATGATAAACACAAAATTCAGGATGCAAACCCGTGCTTGTTGGATTATATAAATAAGAAACATTCTTGTCTGCAACCGAATAATAAACTGTTACACATGAAACTACGACAAAAACAAAACTTATTGCTAAAAAAATATTCTTTTTAAAGAAATTCATGAATACAAAAATAATGCTTAAAATACTGTGTTTGAAAAAATGTAAGTATGCAAAACAATTTAGGAATTAAAAATAATAAAAATTAATACAAATTAAGATATTATTTAAACAATAAACAATTGAGACTACTCCAAAAAGTAATCCGTCAGCTGACTGATTACTTTTTGGAATGGATTCACAATTAGTAAGTGTAATTATCGCTTGCTTACTGTTTTTTTTGAAGTGCTTTTTTTGATTTGAATTCTTTGAGTTTTTGCATTGTTTTAACATAGATGTCGTATTCTGTATTTTTCAGCAGATAATTATTGTTGAAATCACAAAATTTAATAAACTCATTAAGCTTTTCATCTTTTAATCCGGTTAACTCATAAACTATTTCGTCGTTATATTTTAAATTAATAATGTAATTTATAGAGTCCTGTTTTAATAATTGATTGAGTTTTCGCTTTGATTTTTCTCTTTTGCTGAATTTTGAATAAAAAAATGAAATAGGGCTACCTATTGGACTAGCGTTTGGATTGCGTGGTCCTTCGTAGTTCGGAATTCCCGGAATATATATTTCTCTGCCTTTAATATAGAGATGCTCGGGTAAATCTATATGAACAAAATCATATTTAAACTGTGACAGTTTACTAAGGGCATAAACATTTACAACTGCTAATTTATAGTTTTTGTTATTCATAATAATTTTAAAAAATAAACTTACCGAATTGGTGTCAGATAAATAAAATGGTTTTTTCTCAAAACTTAATGAAGAAAAAAGAATTGTGTCTGTCTTTAAAATTGAGATTCTGAAAAAACCGTTTGTGTCGCTAATTGTTCCTTTATGAGTGCGTTTATTAATTATGTTTACAAATGGGATAGGAGTTATGCTGTCGCTGTCGACAATAATTCCAGATACCTTAACAAGGCTGCTGTCGCTATATATTTGAGCATTAACAGAAGTATTTGTAAATAAAAACAAAAGGATTGAGATGAAAAATAAAATTTTCAAATTCTAAATAATAATATTTTTATGATATAATAACGCATAAGTTGTTATTTTTGTATCTTATCATTAAATAAAATTAAAAATAATAACACAATAATTAATTTTCAGAGTTATTTTTATGAAAAGAATCAACTTATTTCAATGAAAAAATATAAACATCTTTATTTCGATTTAGACAGAACAATTTGGGACTTTGAAGCAAATTCTTATGAGACTTTAGCTGATATATTTTACAAATACAATTTGCAAAAAAATATTGAAAATGAGGATGTTTTTATCAATACTTATAAGGCTCATAATAAAAAATTATGGGATGATTATGGGTTGGGAAGAATTACAAAAAAGGAATTAATTACGAAACGTTTTCTTGTAACCCTCGAAGATTTTGATATAAATAAGGGTTCTATATTCGAAATTGCAAAACAAATGGGCATTGACTATATTACAATAAGCCCAACAAAGACAAAAATTTTTCCTTATTCTCACGAAGCACTATCATATCTGAAAGAAAGATATACACTATATGTTCTTACCAATGGTTTTCGACAAGTTCAGACTACAAAACTTAAAAATTGTAATCTTGAGAAGTATTTTACGAAATTAATTTGTTCGGAAGATGCAGGTACACAAAAGCCCAAACCGGAAATTTTCAGGTATGCTTTGAAAACTGTTAATGCAAAAAAAAATGAAAGCATTATGATTGGCGATGATTTAAATATTGATATAATAGGTGCAAAAAAAGCAGGTATTGACCAGGTTTTTTTTAATCCAGAAAACATTATTCATGATGAGAAACCGACCTTTGAAATAAA
>JAGLDO010000192.1 GCA_023145555.1 Bacteroidales bacterium | reverse complement strand
GCACTTTGCGAGAATTAAACTCTCGACTTCAGGGTCATCCTACTCCAGAAGAAAAATTACCGGGCATAAGAATTGCTTCCGGTTCTCTTGGACAAGGATTGTCAGCTGCTTGCGGTGCTGCTCTAACAAAAAAATTAAATAATGATGACAAACTGATTTATTCACTTCATGGTGATGGTGAGATTGAAGAAGGTCAGATTTGGGAAGCTGCTATGTATGCTGCCGCAAAAAAAATCGACAATATTATTGCAACTATTGACTACAACGGACAGCAAATTGACGGTCCTGTTGATGAAGTTCTTCCGTTAGGAGACCTAAAAGCAAAATGGTTAGCATTCGGTTGGGATGTGCTCGAAATGAACGGAAACGACATGAACGATACTGTTAAAACTCTTATTGAAGCAAAAAATCACACAGGCAAAGGAAAACCTGTTGTAATTTTAATGAGAACTGAAATGGGGAAAGGTGTAGATTTTATGGAAGGCACACATACTTGGCACGGAAAAGCTCCAAGTGATGAACAGATGGAAAAAGCTCTTAGCCAATTACCGGAAACTTTAGGAGATTATTAAAATTAAATTGTTATATTGTTATATTGTTGAAACCTTCCAGTGTCGAAACGACCCGGAAGAGTTGATTTAAAAACGTTTTTTATAACGGATTTTAAATAAAAATTTCAATGATTATGGGTCATCAAAAATTGGGGATTCGTTTGTCGTTGTTTACATAAATGAATTTTCGAGTCCACTCCGAAAAGTCAAATAAAGAAAAATGCTGCTAAAATAATAAGTTATAAAAAACTTATTTTAAACACTGGTGCAAGCGTCTCGCTTGTACCTTAATTTTTATTTTTCTTTTTGATAAAAGCACAAGCGAGACGCTTGCGCTATTTGGGGAAGCCTTGACTACTTAGAAATTAAGATTTTTTATTTTTCACAAATAAAAACAAAGTATAAATCAATAACAATATGGAAAATAATTCGGCAATTCGCCCTATATAATCACCATGTTTGACGTAAAAGGTGATTTCATCATTTGCATTAAGAGTAGATTTTATTACATCTTTTTTCCACCAAGAAGTAGGTTTTATTAAATCGCCTCTTTGATTAACAAAACAAGATATTCCTGTATTTGCTGACCTTGCAATACTTCTTCGTGTTTCAATAGCACGCAATCTTGATAAGCTTAAATGTATTTTATATCCGGCAGTGTTTCCCCACCACCCGTCATTTGTAATTATAATAAGAAAATTAGCTCCGTTTTTAATATAACCTGTTACATATTCTCCATATATAGATTCGTAACAAATAGGTGTTGCCACCCTTATTTTATCATTATGCGAATTTAAGGTTGACCTTTCCTTTTGAGTACCAAGGCTTCCAACAATACCTCCCATATCTAAAGCAAAACTCTCTAAGAAACGAAACATTTTAGGGAATGGCATTTTTTCAACGCCAACAACTAGTTTTGATTTATGATATAATTGAATTTCTTGTGTTGTGTCTATCTGCATAGCCGTATTAAATGCATCGTAATACCTATTTAACCCTGAAAGTTTTCGAGCTGTGGCAGATATTTTTTCTCCTTCCTTAAACAATTTATATGATGATAAACCAAGAATAAATTTTGATTTAGGATGTTCTCTAACAAATTGTTTAAGTCTAATAATATCATATTCATACTTTAATTTACTTTGCCACATTCCTTTTGGAAGAGCTGTCTCAGGCCCAACAAAATAATCTACAGAATCGTCTGCAAGAGAATCTGCCATAAATAATAAATCACTTAATTGTTTTCTCTCTAATGACAAATCATATTTATCATTATAAGGATCAACATTTGGTTGTAACACAACAAAATTGCGAGGTGACTTTTTTTCTTCGTAATTATAATAAGTATAAACTGATATTGCTATTGGAATTGAAATAACTAAACATAAAAAAATTAACCTAAAAATAAGCTCCTTGTTAATTTTATTGATTGAAATAAAACTTTTAATAGACAAAAATATTAAGACATTTACAATAAGAATCCACAAAGAGCCTCCCAAAACTCCTGTATATTCATACCATTGCACTAATAAAACATCGTTAGAGAATCCATTTCCTAATGCTAATCCGGGAAAAGATATTTCTGC
>JAGLDO010000191.1 GCA_023145555.1 Bacteroidales bacterium | reverse complement strand
TTGTTTTAGTCCTTCGGACTATCTCTAAAAAAAGATTTATTTAAACAAACATCATTTCTTTACAAAGACAAGAAAAAGCATCCCTAATTTTTATATGACCCCTTATTTATTAATCATGCAAAGAAAAAAAATTTTTGTTTTCGTGATTTGTATAAAATTTCTATTATAGCTATCTTTATATAATGTTATTATAACTTTTTAAATAAACAGAAATTCCGATTTGATTTTTATTTATTTTTTTGTGTAAAAAATTCTATCTTAGCGATATATTTAAAATGCATAATTATTAACAGATGAAAAAACTTTTTATCTCATTTCTTTTCTTAACTATAGCAATTACTTCCTTTTCAGGAGAGATTGTTTTAAAAGGCGTTTATCAAGGTCAAAATTTATTTGTAATGAACCCTTTTTCTGCATCCGGAGTTGGTTTTTGCATATACGAAGTAACTGTTAACGAAAACGTTACTACAGACGAGATTAATTCTAGTGCATTTGAAATTGATTTGTCTGTTTATCAGTTTAAGATTGGAGACAAAATTATTATAAAAATAAAACACAAAGAAAATTGCACACCAAAAGTATTAAATCCTGAAGTAATAAAACCCAAAAGCACATTCGTTCTCACATCTATAAAAGTTGACAGAAAAGGAATTCTAACATGGACTACAACAAAAGAAACTGGTTCTCTTCCCTATATTGTTGAACAATTTAGATGGAATAAATGGGTAAGAATTGCTAAAATTAATGGCAAAGGAAGCAGAGGAATAAATAATTACTCAACAAAAGTAAGGCCACATTCAGGGAATAATAAATTTAGAATTAAACAAATTGACTATACAAGAAAACCAAGATATTCACATGAAGTAAATTTCAGGTCATTAAAGCCGCCGGTAACATTTTCACCATTAAAACCAACAACCGAAATTGTGTTCTCTCGAGAAACCATGTATGAAATTTTCGATTATTACGGAAATTTAATTTTAAAGGGTTACAAAGCAAAAATTGACATCTCAGGATTAAAAAAAGGTGATTATTTTCTTAACTACGACACGAAAACAGGAAATTTTAAAAAGAAGTAAATCAAAATTATTATTTCAAAACATCATTTATTGTTTCCTCTTCTTTTAATAAATATGCATTAATACCAATCTGTTTTGCAGATTCAATGTTTTCTAATGTATCATCAATAAACAGAGTTTCGTTGGCAAGTAAATTGTTTTTATCTAATACATGATGAAAAATTTTCTTGTCAGGCTTACGCATGTTTAAATTAAACGACATATATTCTTCTTCAAACAAATCAGACAAACTCTTTATGCCAAATTCTTCATTTAACTTTTGCGTGTATGAGTTATAATGAATTTTATTAGTATTGCTTAATAAGAATGTTCGGTACTTTTGTCTCAGCTCACTTAATAAATCAATTCTTTCTTTAGGAAAATCTAACAGCATTGAATTCCATGCTGTGTCTATTTGTTCGTCGCTTACATGCGTGAGAATTATTTTTTTTAAGGTGTTTCTAAATTGCTCAGGAGAAATTTCTCCTTTCTCTAATCTATATAACAAATTAAATTCGTTATACTTTCTAACAAATTCTTTATTATCCGCACCTAAGATATCAGCAAAAGCATCAACACTTAATTGAGGATTAATGTTTAACACAACTCCACCAAGGTCAAAAATTATATTCTTAATGTTTTTAAAATTTTCCATAAAAATTTGTGTAATTTAATACAAATGTGTAATATTGCAGTCCCGTTTTTAAAATTTCTCGGGCCCATAGCTCAGCTGGTTAGAGCACCTGACTCATAATCAGGTGGTCCTTGGTTCAAGCCCAAGTGGGCCCACAAAGATAAGCCATAATTGTTTTAATTATGGCTTTTTTTTTGCATGATTTTATTAATAAAAACATAAAAAATCTCAAAAATTATTTAACTATTGACAAAAGCTCTTCTAATTTTTGTTCTAAAGTATTGTATGAAAAATATTTTTTGCCTAATTCAAAATTATACTCGCTAATTTCTTTGTTTAATTTATCATTAAAAATTATCTCATTAATATTTTTCACAGCATCATCGGTTAAAACATTATCTTCGAGCATAACTGTTTTAAAGCCTTTGCTTCCAATATCAGGCCAGTAAACAGGTTTGTAATTATTAACAAAAACCGGTTGTTTTGCTAAAACCACTTCAACAAAGGCATTGCCAAATGCCTCGTAAGTGCTGAAATAAGTAACTGCACGAGAAT
>JAGLDO010000190.1 GCA_023145555.1 Bacteroidales bacterium | reverse complement strand
TAATTCGTAATTAACAACAGCTTTCTCGTTTTTGTTTTGTAATTCAAACCCTTTTTGATAATCAAGATATTTAAAAATTATTAAGTTTGTTTGGTCATTAAATATATCCATTAGTATTGAGTTTTTTATAGAAACAGTCTTAATTTTTTTTATGTTTTTATATTCGTAATATATCCAGGTTGAGTTATCATTAAACTTCACATCTTTTAAAAAGAATTTTTTTTTATTCATTCTTTTATTATCAACAATTATGCTAAAGTTGGAGTTAATGTATTTATTTATGAATTCATTTGTCTCGTCACTTTGATTATCTTTTGATAAGTTTAATTTTTTTCCATAGTTTTTATTTATGGCATTTTCAAGATCATCAGTGAATATTTTTAAAGATATGTCAAAACTTTTTTTATTCTTATTGAAATCAATGTTGGTAACTGAAAAATGTATAGGATGCAACATTGCAAGCAAAAAGAAAGGAATTAATAATATGTTTTTAATAAATATCATAGTTTATTTATAAGATATAAAGTTACAATATTATCAAAAATTTTAATAATATTTTAAATTAATATTTTAAATTAATATTGCGTGATAAAAAATCGCATCTGATTGATAGGCCTTTTGGAAGTGGGAATTGACTCTACGAGGGTTTTAAACCCTCGTAGAGTTTTGTTTTATAGCAAAAAAACATTCTCCCTACACCTCCCGACCTTCGGCATGGGACAAGTTCTTCTCCAAGAGGGAATACTAGCCGTGGGATAGATTAAATAATTAAATTATATATGTAAGGTTTTTCTGAAAAAAATCTTGAAGGGATTGAATAATAATAGCCCTGTATGAAATGCAGGGTAAAAAATTTGAAATAGAAAAGGAACCCTGAAAAGGGTTCAACACATTAAATACCAAAATTTTCCAAATCTGCGAGATTTTGAAAATTGCATTAAATAAAAATATGTCAATATATATTCTACATTTAATTAAACGAAGCTTGCAACGGCTATGGTTTATAATGATAATTATTTTGGATTATAATTTATCTCACTCTTGCAGAGTGAAGGAAGTCTATTCACATCTATGCTTGGTGCGATGCCCCAAGTTAAATTGTTATAGCCCTACAGGCTATTAGTATTTAGACTTGCTAAAACTTGCTATTCGGGATTTGTAATCCCGAACTAACCAGCTATATATTAATACTTTCGGATTGCAAATCCGAAAGAGCGAGGGTAGTCCACCCGAATTTTACATAATCAAAGTTAATTAATTATATATTTATTGTTGTCTTTTGAATTAGAATCAGGAATTATTTCATTTCCGAGTTTTATATTTGTGATTTTTTCTGTTGTTTTAAAAGACACATTGATTTCTTTTTTATTGTTTTTCCAAACGCTTGCAGGTTTACTTATAGTTTTGATAAGTTTATCATTATTGAATAATGAGATTTCTACAGGAATAGGAATATTACCTTTATTTGAAATTGTGATATCAAGAATATTGTTGTTTTTTCTTACATATGTAATAGCCAGGTCAGGGTAACCTCCATGTTGGAAATACCATTTTTCCCAAAACCAATTTAGGTTTTGTTTTGAAACGTCGTTAAATGTAAAAAAGAAATCAAAAGGAGAAGGATGCTTATATTTCCATCTATTGATAAACTCTTGTAAACAATTTTTGAATAGTTCTTCGCCAAGATGCATTTCGAGCATTCTCAGAGCTTCTTCTGTTTTGCAATAATTAAGATAGAAATATATTTTGCCATCAAGGTAATATGTAGGTGTAATAACTGCCGGCTCATTTTCGGTTCCTGAATAATCTGAGAAAGATTTGGTATAACTTTTTGCAATATCTAATGTTGGTTCAAGCTTTTTTTGTATTTTTTCGGGCATAAAAACCACAAGACCTTCGTCAAGCCATCCGTGTCTTGTTTCGTTAGTTGCGACATAAAACGGGAAATATCCGTGAGTGATTTCATGTGAATTAGCATATACAGTTGTATTATAATCAGGGTATGTTCCTACATTGGTCATCATAGGATATTCCATGCCAAAATCGCCGTTAAAAACAGTAAGATAAGGAAAAGGATAGGGAATTCCAGGCATATTTTCAGATAATGATTTTATGGTTTCTTTTGATATATATGCTACTTTGTCGAAATTTTCAGAATCGTTTTTGTATGCAACACCAACAATAGTTCTTCTGTTTGTTTTTTTATCAACAATAACACTTGTAACATCCCAAACATAGTGATTGCTAAGGCTAAATGCAAAATCGGTAACCTTTGACGCTTTATATTTCCAAACATTGTTTGTCGTTCTTATGTTACTTTTATCCAAATCTTTTTCAGTAATTACATTAATAATATCGTCGGATGCCGAAGCTTTTTTGTATTTGTTATAAAATTCGGGCTGTAATACTTCTTCAAGATTTTGTGGTGTACCGGTAGCCCAAACCATAAAATTGTCGGGAACAGTTATTTCAACATCAAAATTTGCAAAATCGTTATAAAACTCTGCCATCCCGTTGTATGAACGAGTATCCCAGCCTCTAATATCATCATAAACAGCAATTTGAGGATACCATTGTCCGAGGAAAAAACTAGTGCTGTCAAAAGTTCCCATTCTTAGTAATGTATATTTAGGAATATTAAAATCCCATTTTATCTCGAGTTCTATATTTTTTTTCGGTGCCAGTTTTTCATTTAACCTTATTAACATTAATGTTCCTCTTCTTTTAATTTGAGATTTTTTATCGCTAAGGTTAAATTCTGTTTTGTTAACTGCCACTCTGCTAATGTTAACTCCATTATTTATGTCTCTGGGATCAACTTTGGAAATAGCCAATCTATTTGCTCCTTTTTTAAAAATATCTTGATAAAGTCTAATCACAATTGTTTTTAAAGAGTCGGGACTGTTGTTATGATAGACAATTTTTTCTTCTCCTGTTAATATACCTTTTTTTGCATCTACCGAGGCTTTAATAAAATAATCGGATGTGTTTTGCCAGTATTTTTTTCCGGGCTCACCATTTTTCTGTCTGGTCTTTTTATTTATTGCGTTTCTTGTTTCTTTCGAGATTATCAAATTCTCTTGTGCAAAGCTGTTTAAGCTTAATGCTAAAATAATTAGCAAGTTTGTTATGAATATAATTTTTTTCATTTTTTATTAAAATTTAGTCGAATCCACTTTAAAAAGTTTTAATTTTAAATTATAGAGACCTGACATGTTTTCTATTATAATAACTATCAGTTGTTTGTGTAGTCGGGTTTTTATTAGCACAAACATGTCAGGTCTTTTTGGAGTGGATTCATAGTTTAAAATTTGAAATAATATTGCGTAAGCATTAACCCTACGAGGGTTTTAAACCCTCGTAGGGTTCTGTGATTTAAAACCCTCGTAGTGCTCTGTAATTGAGGATAAAATATTCCATTAGAATTATTGAATAACCACAGATTTAATTTTCAACATTTTTTTATTATAGATTTTAAAGTAATAAAAACCTTTTGTAAAGCTCGAAACGTCAATGCTGTTTTTATAATTTTCAACATTTTTAACTGTTTGTTTCATAATTGTTTGCCCTGAGATATTTATTAATTCTATAATAACATCTTGTTTTTTATTTGTTTTAAATTCAATATTTAGTCTGTCTTTTGCAGGATTTGGATAGATATTAATTAAAAATTTATTATTAATATTTTCAATTCCTACATGAGAATCAATGTAAATAGAATCTGATGAAGAACAGCCGTGTTCGTCAACAACTTTAACCATGTACCATGCTGATTGCTCAGAAGTAACATTAAAAGTTTGTTTAGTTGATTCATCTTGCCATAAGTACGAAGAATATCCGGCGCCTGCATCTAAAACAATTGTGTCCGGCTGTGTTGTATGAATACTATCTTCTCCCAAATTAATATCAGGGTAACCATAAGTATAAACAATATGCAACAGAGTATCATTACTGTGATTTGTGTTGTATAGATGACTACTGTATACTTTAAATAAATAAGTATCAGGTATAGACATATCAACCTTACTTGTGAATGTGTATGTTAATGTATTTAAAGGGAAAAATGTTTGTGATAAAACCAAATCTTCAGCGTTGGTTTGCGTTTCATTAATTATATATCCCAATGTAACAACATCGCCGGTAAATAGTGTGTCTGGACCTAAATTTGAAATGTTTACAATAAGTTCTTCATTTTCAGTAAGCTCACAAGCACTAACAGGTGATATAAAATTTGTAATTCCTAAATCGAATTTTCGATAATATGAAATAAATGTAGAATCGCTTGCTTCACAGCCATGCACATCGCTTACAGTAACACTATACCATTTTGATACTCGTTCTTTAACATGAAAGGTTTGTTCCGTTGAACCATCTTGCCACAAGTAAGTAGCAAAGCCTTCTCCGGCATCTAAAAATACAGTGTCAGGATGAGATGTGGCAATAGTGTCAAATTCAAGGCTAAAATCCGGGTAGCCGTAAGCACTAATATTGCTAATGAGCGTATCGTTTTGATTGTTAATATCTAAGTGGTTTATTGTAAACGTTTCAAATTTATAATCACCAACTTCTGATAAATCAAAATAATTAATAAAAGTATGTTCAAATGAGCTGTCAGGTAAAATTGTTTTATCCATCAGAATAGTATCTTTTTCAATAAAAGCATCATTAAATTTAAGTGCTGCAAAAACAGTATCATTTACATTAAGAGTGTCGTGACTATAGTTTGTGATTAAGACAACCACATCTTCCGAATGGCTTAATTCACAGCTATTAATTGGTGATATCAATTGAGAAACACCAATATCTGTTGCGATAATT
>JAGLDO010000019.1 GCA_023145555.1 Bacteroidales bacterium | reverse complement strand
ATTAATGAACGACAGATGAATAAACTAAAAAGATAAAAAAATTATAAATGATTTAGAAATTAGATTTTATTCCACTTTCACCTAATTATATCTTAGGGAGAATTTTCTTATTTTTTGCTAACTTTTTCTATCGTGCTCTTTCCAAACTAAAGCGCTTGAGCCGAGAATGGCTGCATTGTCATCTAAACCGGAAGGCAAAATTTTAATTTTATTTTTATAAATATTTAATAGATTTTTTTCTAAGTGATATTTGGTGGGTTTAAAAATCAGGTCGCCGGATTTTGCCAAACCACCAAAAAGAAAAATAGCCTCAGGGCTGGTTATTGCAACCGTATTTGCCAAAACTTCTCCAAGCATTCTGCCGGTATGTTCAAAAGTCTTAAGTGCTATTTTATCGCCACGGTTTGCTGCATCGGCTACCATTTTTGCTGTTAAATCATTAAAAGGAATATTTCTTAATTCGCTTTCTTCAAGATTGTCGGCTAATAATTTATAAACAGAGCGCTTAACTCCAGTAGCTGAAACATAAGTTTCAAGACAACCTTTTCTGCCACAAGCACATTGACGACCATCCGGAGTAACTATAATATGACCCATTTCACCTGCAAAGCCATCGTGTCCATATAGTAATTCTCCGTTAACAACAAATCCACTTCCTAAACCTGTTCCTAAAGTAACAACAATAAAATTTTTCATGCCTTTTGCACCACCGTAAATCATTTCACCTATTGCTGCAGCATTAGCATCATTTGTGAGGAATACCGGAAGATTAAAATATTTTTTGAATATATCGGAAAAAGGAATTACACCTTTCCATCTCAAATTGGGAGCGTCTTCAATTGCACCGGTATAAAAATTCCCGTTAGGAGCTCCAACTCCAATGCCTATTAATTTTATATCGTCTAATTTTTTTATTGATTTTTGAACTTTGTCATATATTTCCTTAACAAATAAATCAACGTCTTCATGAGTTTGTGTAACTATAGTATCTTCATATAAACAATTTCCTTTTCTATCAACAAATCCAAAAGCTGTATTTGTTCCACCAATATCTATACCTAAGGCTACTTCTCTC
Source organism: Bacteroidales bacterium (assembly GCA_023145555.1). GTDB lineage: Bacteria > Bacteroidota > Bacteroidia > Bacteroidales > B39-G9 > B39-G9. Next base: position 6,702 of record JAGLDO010000019.1, on the reverse strand, counting down.
ATGATTTTATTCTATTTTTTATTTAATAATAATCAATTTGCAAGATAATTTTTTTTATTGTTTTATCTATAATTTTAGAAAAAAAATAACAAACTACTAAGTCTTTTAAATTAAACTAATTAGATTATAAAAATAACTTGCTTATAAAATTGAAATATTTGTGCTTTTTATTGATTGTTTTTTAACATTTTTATTAGAATTCGGAAGTGAATTGTTTTATAATCAATGTGTTATGTTGAAATTTTGATGTTGAAAATTTGAGTGCTTTTTGTTGTAAAAGAATTAAAAATAATGTTTATTTGAAGTATAAATTTTAAATTATTGAAACTTAAAAATATAATTATGGAAATGACATTAATAGAAAAAATTTTAGCAAATCATTCAAAACAAGATGTTGTTAAACCTGGAGATATCATTGATATTGATATTGACATTAGAGCTGCTCGTGACTTTGGCGGGGCAAATGTAGTGAAAAATATTAGAGATAATAATTTATCTATAGCAGATAAAGACAAAACATTTTTTACATTCGATTGTAATCCAACAGGTTCAGACCAAAAATATGCAGTAAACCAACAAATTTGCAGAATATTTGCACGAGAACATGGTATTAAGGTTTATGATATTGATAACGGTATTGGTACTCATACTTTAATTCATGAAGGTATGGTTTTTTCAGGATCAACATCAATTACTACTGATTCTCATGCTAATATTCTTGGCGCTGTTGGAGCATTTGGTCAGGGAATGGGCGATAAGGATATAGCAGTTTCGTGGAGTAGGGGGAAGGTATGGTTTAAAGTCCCTTCGTCTGTAAAAATTAATTTAACGGGTAAACGACCGGAAAATGTTTTTGCAAAAGATATTGCTTTAAATTTATTGTCAATTTTTGGTGCAAATACCTTGCTTGGACAATCAATTGAAATTTATGGCGATGAGGTTGATAAATTTACTTTAGATGAGAGAATTACTATATCGTCTATGGCTACAGAGATGGGTGCAATAATTATTTTATTTACTCCAAATAATAAAGTTTTAGAATATAGTGAGCAACGCTCAGGTAAAAAAATTGAATTAGTAGAAGCTGATAAGGATGCTGTTTATGAGAAAAAATATGATATTGATTTGAGTAAATTTACACAAAGAATATCTCGTCCTGGTAAGCCACACGACACAGTTGAGATAGATAAAATTAAGCAAACGAAGATTGATTCTGCATTTATTGGAAGTTGTACAAATGGCAGGATGGAAGATATGAGAGAAGCTGCTAAAATATTGAAAAATAAAAAAGTTGCCCCAGGTGTTGTGCTAAAAATTGTGCCTGCAACCAATGAAGTTTGGAATCAATGTTTGTCAGAAGGAATAATAAAAATATTTAAAGATGCAGGTGCATTGGTTTCAAATGCAGGTTGTGCAGGTTGTGCAGCCGGACAAGTTGGGCAAAATGGTGCCGGTGAAGTAACTATTAGTACAGGAAATCGTAATTTCCCCGGTAAACAAGGAAAGGGCGATGTTTTCTTAGCTTCTCCTGCATCTACAGCTGCTTCGGCTGTTGCAGGATGTATTGTTGATTATAAACATATTCCTGATAAACCGGTTACTTTTACTATTAATGAAAAGGTTGAAAAAATTGAGAAAGTTAAAAAAGAAAAAACTCAATTAATTAAAAAAGCAAATGTTGTTGAAGGTAGAGTATGGTATATTAAGGAAGATAATATTGATACAGATATGATTTTTCATAACAGATATCTTTCAATTACAGATATAAATGAAATGGGACAATATACTTTTGATAACCTTGAAGGGTATAAAGACTTTGCAAAAAAAGCAAAAGAGGGTGATATTGTAGTTGTTCAAAAGAATTTTGGTAGCGGAAGTTCTCGTCAACAAGCTGTTGATTGCTTCAAAGCATTAGGGATTCAAGCAATTTTAGCCGAATCTTTCGGGGCTATTTACGAGCGTAATGCAATTAACGCAGCATTTCCTATCTTAACTTATAAATCTGTCGATGATTTGAAACTATCTGATGGCGATAAAATTAGGATTAATTTTGAGACCGGTGAAGTAACAAACTTGAAAAATGATAATATTGTTCATGCTGAGAAATTTTCTGAAGTTCAAATGGAAATTTACCAAAATGGTGGAATGTTTTAATCAGTAGATAGTAGATGCAGAATGTGGTATATTATAGACAAAATAAAATATTGATGTAAAAATCAACAAAATTTCAGGATTTAATAGTCTGGCAAAAAGCTCATAAATTTGTATTATACACCTATAAATTTACAGAGCAATTTCCTAAATCTGAATTATTTGGTTTAACGTCTAAATTTAGAAGAGCAGCTGTTTCTGTTGCTGCTAATATTGCTGAGGGTTATAAAAAGCGTGGTCTTAAAGATAAAAAACGTTTTTATAATATTTCACAAGGCTCTCTTTAGGAATGCAAATATTATCTTATTTTGTCTAAAGAATTGGGTTATGGATATAATGAAAAGTCAGAAATGCTTGTAGAAGAAATTAGTAAATTATTACATTCATATATTAAATCAATAAAATAAGTTAAATGAAAAATATTTTTTTTTAAATTTACTGAATACAGTCTGTCGACTACTGACTATTGACTACTGTATTCCATATACTAACTACTATCAAAAAATCTGAAATAAAAATACTAATTGAAAAAAATACAGAAAAATGGGAAATAAAACTTTTGTAGAAAAAATATTAGGTGCAGAAACAGGCAGTATAGTTTTTAAAAAACCAAATATTGTTTTAACGCACGACAATACAGCGAGTATAAAAGTGACATTTGAAAAAATGGGAGGCGTTAAAGTTGCTGACAGTAACCAATTATTGGTTGTTTTAGACCATAATGCACCACCTACAAATGCAAAATTGGCTACTCAATATCAGTCAATTAGAGATTTTGCAAAAGAGCAGGGTGTAAATAAATTTTATGATGCCGGCAATGGAATATGTCATCAGTTAATGGCAAATCATGCGAAACCCGGAATGATAATTGTCGGTAGCGACAGCCATACTTGTACTGCAGGTGCTTTTAATGCTCTTGCAGCAGGAATTGACCGTACAGAATCTGCAGGTATCTGGAAGCGTGGTGAGACATGGTTTAGAGTTCCTGAATCAATTAAAATTACTTTAAAAGGTAAATTAAACAAGGGCGTTTTTGCAAAAGATATTTCACTTTGGATAATTGGTATGATTGGCTCTGCCGGTGCAAATTATATGTCAATTGAATATCATGGTGATGGTGTTAAAAGCCTTACAATTCCACAACGAATGACTTTGGCAAATCTTGCATCAGAGATGGGAGCAAAAAATGCAGTTTTCCCGGCTGATGAAGTTCTTGCTGAATATTATGGCAAAGATAAGATTGAAGGTGTTTGGGCTGATGAAGGTGCAAAATATTTTAAAGAAATAGAAATTAATTTAAGTGATATTTTCCCACTCGTTGCTGCACCACATCAAGTAGATAATGTTAAAGCTGTGTCTGAAGTGCAAGGTGTAACATTAAATGAAGGACTTATAGGAACATGTACAAATGGTCGTTTAGAGGATTTACAGATTGCCGCAGAAATATTAGACGGGCAAAAAGTTGCTGATGGTTTCCAGTTGTTGATAGCTCCGGCATCTAAAGAAATTTATTTGCAAGCAATTTCGCAAGGTATTATTACAAAGTTGATGAAAGCCGGTGCAAACATATTAGGTTCGTCATGTGGACCGTGTCTTGGTACAGGTCAAGGAATTCCTGCCGATGGTTTTACTGTAATCTCAACTGCCAATCGTAATTTTCTGGGTCGTATGGGTAATAAAAATGCCAAAATATATTTAGCATCACCTGCATGTGTAGCTTATTCTGCTATTAAAGGTGAAATTGCAGACCCGCGTGGGGAAGAATTTAATGATAAGTTTCCTTATGCAAAAGAGCAAGGTTCTGTTGTTGAGATAAAGCAAGGCGATAATCGTAAGATTGGTAATGTTTGGAATTATACTGATATTAATGATTTGAATACTGACCAGATGTTTGCCGGTAATTTAACTTATAATGTGTTAAGTTCAGATGCCGCAGCAATTTTACCACATTTGTTTAAAGGTTTTGATGAGAAATTTTCCGATAATGTAGCAAAAGATGATGTTATTATTGCAGGTGATAACTTTGGTTGTGGTAGTTCTCGTGAGCATCCCTCGGTAGGTTTAGCTTATGCAGGAGTAAAGGCAATAATTGTAAAATCGGTAAACAGAATTTTTTATCGTTCAGCTATTAATCAAGGTTTATTATTAATTGTAAATCGTGAAGTTGTAGAAAATTACAAGTCGGGAGATAATGTTGATATTGATTTTAATAATGGTATTATTAAATTAAATGATAAGGAGTTTAAAATAGCTCAGTTGCCCGAAAAACTTATGCAGATTATTGAGAAAAAAGGTTTAGTAAACTGGATAAAATCTGAGAAATAAAATTTAATAAAAAACTCTTTTTATTAAAGATAATTTTATTAAATTTGCAACCTCATAAATTTCAGGTCCAATAGCTCAGTTGGATAGAGCAACAGCCTTCTAAGCTGTGGGTCGCAGGTTCGAATCCTGCTTGGATCACAAAGGGATTACTTATCTTAAGTAATCCCTTTGTTTTTATAGCATTATTAGTATTTATATTACAGATTTTGTATTTTTTATGGTAATATTACTTCAACATTTCCGTCATCATTAATTTTGGTAAGTTTAACTTTAACAATTTGATTAATTAATTGCTTGTTAAAATCTGTTTCAACTTTAATGTAATTTTCGGTAAATCCATACATTTTGCCATTATCGTTTTTCGATTCAAACAAAACATTTTTAAATGTATTAAGATGTTGAGAGTAGAATTTTAGACGTTTTTTTGCAGAAAGCTCATGAAAAATTTTGCTTCTTTCTCTGCGAATGTTTACAGGTACTTTGTTATCAAATGTTAGTGCGAGAGTGTTGTCTCGTTCAGAATAAGTAAAGACATGCAGATAAGATAAATCTAAGTCATCAACAAATTGGTATGCTTTATTAAATTCATTTTCGGTTTCGCCCGGAACACCAACAATTAAATCGGCTGCAATACAAGCCTGTGGCATAATTGATTTAATAGTAGCAACTTTTTTACTGTATAGTTCTGTAGTATAGCGACGGTGCATTAGTTTTAATAATTTGTTTGTTCCGCATTGTAATGGAATATGAAAATGAGGAACAATTTTATTCGACTGTGCAACAAAATTAATAACTTCGTCAGTTAATAGATTTGGTTCTATAGATGAAATTCTAATTCGTTTTATTCCGTCAACTTTATCTAGTTCTTTAATGAGGCCTATAAATGTTTCATTAGTACTTTTACCAAAATCACCAATATTAACACCTGTTAAAATAATTTCTTTTATATTGTTCTCTGCTAGTTTTTTAGCTTTTTCAATAATTTCTTTTATCGGTGCGTTTCTGCTTTTACCACGTGCCAGAGGTATTGTGCAATATGAACAAAAATAATCGCAACCATCTTGTACTTTTAAAAAACTTCGAGTTCGGTCGCTAAGTGAAAATGAATGATAGAAACAAGAAATGTTTTTTAAATCAGAATTTATTATTTTAGAATCTGAATTGTTTAAGTAGTTTGAGATATTAAATTTTTCGTTATTTCCTAATACTAAGTCAACGCCCGGCATTATAGATAATTCGTCAGGCTTGAGTTGAGCATAACATCCGGTAACAATAACCTTGGCATTTGGTGCTTTTTTTATTGCTTTTTTTATTGCCTGTCGACATTTTTTGTTAGCGATATTGGTAACGGTACAAGTGTTAATGACATAAATATCAGCTTCATCGCTAAAATTTACTTTTTTAAAACCATTTTCAATAAACGAATTGGCAATGGTTGATGTTTCGGCAAAATTTAATTTACAACCTAATGTAAAAAAAGCTACTTTTTCCATTTTTATTATAAAGGGTAATTCTGTTTTGTGTTTTAATCGTGCAAAATTATAAAGATAAACTGATTAAAAAAAGTTTTGTTCACAGTAATAAAAAAAGGGGTTGCAACCCCTTTTTTTAATCCTTAAAGTTTTCATATAATTTCTTGTGATTGTGGTAGCGAGAGAGAGATTTGAACTCTCGACCTCATGATTATGAATCATGCGCTCTAACCAACTGAGCTATCTCGCCATAATTTGAGCTTGCAAATATAATATTTTCTTTTAATTTTTATTAATTCATTATAATTTTTTTTTTACAAAAAGTGAATTTTTATTCTTTGATTAATGTATAACAAATTATTTAAGTTAAATATGCATTTAAAACCATAATTACAGCTGCGACAAAAGTTGTGTAGGAAAACAAGAGTTTTATTTTTTTCGGTTTTATTTTTAAGTTTATTTTACTGACAATTAACCCACCAAAAAATACAGCAGTAGCTGTTAATAATCCAATAAAATAATAAGTCTCCACTCTATGATGCGATTCCCCCCAAAAATTTATGTTGCAGAAAGTGCTGATAGAAACAAAATTAACTGCACTGTTGCTGCTGCTTGATGAATGCTAAAACCGAAAAGATAATTGCCGGAACATAAAATTTTATCCGTCTCGTTCGGCCATGATCATTAATATGGTAATAAAAAAAATAATTATTTGTTTAATCTAATTGAAATCTTTATATTGCAAAATAACAAA
>JAGLDO010000189.1 GCA_023145555.1 Bacteroidales bacterium | reverse complement strand
TCCACCCTAATTTTTATATGACCCTGTAATGATTGTAATTTATTTATAAGATTTTCGACTTTCGGATTTCAAATCCGAAAGAGTATCAGAATAAATCTACCGTTCTATTGAAATCAAAAACTAAACAGGTTGTTAATAAAAACGTGAAATAATTCAGGTTTTAAAATAATTGGAAAGATTAAGCCGAAGACAGCACCCCAAAAGTGAGCATCGTGTCCAACGTCATCAACATTTTTTTTGCTCATATAGTAAGAATAACCTAAATAAAGAAGAGCAAAAATAATTCCGGGAATAGGAAGAATGCCAAAAAACCAGACTTTATTAAGAGGGTTAAAAAATATGGTAGAAAAAACCACGGCAGATACTGCACCTGAGGCACCTACTGCATTGTAATTGTAATTATCACGGTTTCTGAATAAAGAATATATTGTTGAGATTATAATCCCTCCTGCATATAAACTAATGTAATATAAATTTGCATTTCCTCTAAAGTAGTAATGAAAGTAATACTCAAGTGATGTGCCAAATGAATACAATACTATCATATTGATTATCAAATGCATATAATTAGCATGAAGAAAGCCGTAAGAAAAAATTCTATACCATTGTTTGCGATGATATATTTGGTAAGCGTTAAAATTATATTTATAAATAAGCTCTTTTCTATTGAAAGCAGCTATTGAGAATAACGATGTTATTATTATAATTATTAGAGTCATTAATTTTAGTGAAAAATGATTTGTTAATCGCGTGGTTCAAATTCAAAAGGAATATCTAAAATTGAAGAAAAATTAATTCCTGTTTTTAACATGTCTTCATCCGGTTTTTCGTAGCACCACAAAATTGAATAATTTTTACCTTTTTTATACAATTCTTCAAGTTTTTGTAAGATATGAAATAAAACCGTGTGTGTTGATGAACTAAGGTATTGAAAATAGAATTCACATTTTAAAGTATCAATATCTTTGCCAAAATTATCAAGCCATTCAATTATAGGCATAAAAAAAGCATTGGCATTTTCCGGTATTGAAACACCACGAATTTGAAAAACTAAATTTTCAGCGTCCAAATAAATATCAGGACTATCGTCTGTTGCATCTATTTTTAAAATATTCAATTTCTTAAAATTTTAAATTTTGAATTGTAAAATTACAACATAATTTAATATCACACCAAATTATGTTTATATATTTTAAAGTTTTCCTCGTCAAAAGTTGCAAAAATTATTTTACTGATTGATTTATTGACAGATAAGAATTTTTTTATCTCTGATATTGCTATCGTTGCTGCTTTATCTTTTGGGAAACCATAAGCTCCTGTACTGATGTTAGGGAAAGCAATGGTTTTTATGTTATTGCTAACAGCCAGTTCTAAACTTTTTTTATAGCAGGAAGCTAATAAATCCTCTTCGAAATTTTTTCCTCCATACCAAACAGAACCAACTGTATGAATTACAAATTTGCAAGGAAGATTGTATGCTTTTGTAATTTTCGCTTCTCCAGTTTTGCATCCGTTTAAAGTGTGACACTCTGCTAATAATTCTTTTCCTGCTGCTCTGTGAATAGCACCATCAACACCACCACCTCCAAGTAATGTCTTATTGGCGGCATTAACAATAGCATCAACTTTGAGCTTAGTTATATCGCCTTTATAGATTTCTATTCGTTCCATTACAGAGATTTAAGTTTGTAAAGTTAGTGATTTTTCTTTTAACTTTTCAACTTTTAAATTTCACCTTTCTAAACGTGTTTTTTTATCTGATTTTTGCTCCTAATTCGTTTTCAAATACTTTTATAAATTTATTCATTATCTTATCTATTTGCTTGTCGGTAAGAGTTTTGAATGGGTCTTGCAAGATAAAACTAACTGCATACGATTTTTTGTCGTCTTCAATTTTTTTACCTTCATATACATCGAATAAAGAAATTCTTTTTAAGAGTTTTTTTTCAGAGTTAAAGGCTAAGGTTTTAATTTGCTCAAAACGGATTTTTTTATCTAATAATAAAGCCAAATCACGCTTTACTTCAGGATATTTTGCAATTTCGGTATAAGTTACTTTTTTTGTTTTTAATATTTGCATAACAGCATCCCAATCAAAATCTGCATAATAAACGTCTGATTTTATATCAAATTCTTTTAAAAGCTTTTTGTTAACACTACCAAAAGAAACAAATGGTAGTTTTTTATTGTTTTGATTATAAGTGTACTGTAATCCAAAGTCAAAAATGTCAGAATTCAGTTCATCAATGTCAACAAAATTAATGTCAATGCCTAAACGTTTCTTTATATTTTCAACATAAGATTTTAGAAAATAAAAATTTGAAGGCTCAGCTTTTATATTCCAATTAGCTTGTTGTTTTAATCCTGTTACAAATAATGATAAGTGAAAACCTTCATTGTATTTTTTTATTGGATTTTCATCTTGAATTTTTTTATTTATTGAATAACAATTTCCAAACTCATAAAATTTTAAATCAGGATTTTTTCTGTTAATATTAAATGCAATGGCTTCTAATCCACCAAACAATAATGTTTGACGCATGCAGTTGAGGTCTGAACTCAACGGATTTAATATTGAAACAAGCTCATCTTTATCGTAAGATTTTAAATTATCGTAATATGATGATTTTGTTAGTGAGTTCGACATAATCTCGTTAAATCCAATATTTGAAAGTAAGTCGGATGTCAGATTAGTGATTGTATTTTTATCAGGCTTTTCCGAATAAGAAATTGTTGATTTAACCTGACCGGATATTTCAATATTATTATATCCGTATATTCTCAATATCTCTTCAATAACATCGGCTTCCCTTCTAACATCAATTCTGTAAGTAGGTACTTCAACGTTCAGTGTTTTTTCATCTTCATTCACAATTCTAATGTCGAGAGACGCTAAAATATTTTTAATGGTTTCTTTTTCAAGATGTTTACCAATTAACCTGTCAATATTGTTGTAACTAACATCAACTTTATAATCTTCAATAGTTTTAGGATAAACATCAACAATATTAGAACTAATTTTACCTCCGGCTAATTCTTTAATAAGCAATGCGGCACGTTTTAGTACATAAATTGTAATGTTTGGGTCTGAACCTCTTTCATAACGGAAAGAAGCATCAGTCTGTAATAAATGGCGTCTCGATGTTTTGCGAATAAAAACAGGATCGAAACAAGCACTTTCTAAGAATATATTTTTAGTGTTTTGGGAAACGCCCGATTCTATTCCACCAAAAACTCCGGCTATGCACATTCCTTCTTCTTCGTTACAAATCATCAAATCGTCTGATGATAATTTGCGTTCAACTTCATCAAGGGTAGTAAATTTTGTTCCTTCCTTTAGTGTTTTAACAATAACCTTTTTACCTTTAATTTTATCTGCATCAAAAGCATGTAGAGGTTGACCGGTCTCTTGAAGCACAAAGTTAGTTGCATCAACAATATTATTAATAGGTTTTAATCCTATTGATTTTAAACGATTTTGTAACCATGTTGGCGATTCTTTCACTTCAATGCCGGATATTGTAATTCCTGAGTAGCGAGGGCAAGCTTCATTTTTTTCAATTTCAACATCAATATAATTATCATTATTATCAATTTTAAAATTATCAACATTAGGTTTATTTAAACTAATGTTTTTATCTTGATTAAGATAAGCTGCCAAATCGCGCGCTACGCCATAGTGAGAAGCACCGTCAATTCTGTTTGGAGTAAGTCCAATTTCGAAAATAATATCATTCTCAACGTTAAAATAATCTTTTGCTTGAGTTCCAACATTAACATCGTTGTTTAACACCATTATACCATCGTGAGAAGTGCCAACGCCAATTTCGTCTTCTGCACAAATCATTCCCATTGAAGGTTCGCCGCGCATCTTTGCTTTTTTTATCTTGAAACTTTCTTCACCATCATAAAGCATTGTCCCAACAGTAGCAACAACAACCTTTTGACCTGCTCTTACGTTAGGTGCACCACAAACAATAGGCAATAATTCATCTTTACCAACATCAACAGTAGTTACACTTAAATGGTCTGAATTGGGATGTGCTTCACATGTTTTCACTTCTCCAATAACTAGCCCTTCTAATCCTCCTTTTATTGATTGAAATTTTTCTATTCCTTCAACCTCAAGTCCGGTGTTTGTCAATATTTCAGAAACTTCTTGATAACCTAAATCAGTATCAATGTATTGCTTTAACCAATTGTATGATATTTTCATCTTTTTTATAAAATTTTAGAACAACAAAAATAGTAAAAAAATTATATTTTATTTCTCCATCTGACGAATTTGATTTATCTCAGTAAAAAAAATAATCGAACCCTACTTATAAACTTTGAATCCATTCCGAAAAGTGTTTTTCGTCATTGCGATCCGCCAGCTGGCGGAGAAGTAATCTCAACATGTTGAATTACAAAACTATAGATTGCTTCGCCCTCGCAATGACGGCTATGAAGCCTTTTCGGTGTAGTCTCAACTTTATAATTTTTTAACTAATTTTATTATTGATTTATGTAACTGTTTGTTATAAAAATTTTTAGTATTATGGTTTAATTCATTAATACTTTAAATATATTTGTATTTTTATAAATAATTTAAAATTTTTACTGTTGAAAACAAACAAAAGACCTTTAATACTTGTATCTAACGACGATGGAGTAAATGCAAAAGGGTTAAAAAATTTGATTGAAGTGGTGAAGCCTTTTGGCGATATTGTTGTAGTAGCTCCTGAATCTGCTAAATCAGGAATGTCTCATGCAATATCTTTCAAAAATCCTATCCGTTTAAATAGAATTAAGGAATATGAAAATGTTAAGATTTACAGTTGCTCAGGTACTCCTGTCGATTGTGTGAAGTTGGCTTTAAATCAGGTTGTTGAACGCAAACCCGATTTTTTGGTTTCAGGAATTAATCATGGTTCAAATGCATCAATAAGTGTTGTTTATTCGGGTACAATGGGTGCTGCAATTGAAGGCTGTTTAAATGGAATACCGTCAATCGGGTTTTCAATTCTATCTCATTCGTTAGATGCAGATTTTTCTCTTGCTCGAAAATATTCTAAAAAAATATTCGAAAAAGTTATGGAAAAAGGATTGCCTCAGGGCATTTGCTTGAATGTTAATTTTCCTATTATTGATATTGATGAGTTAAAAGGTTTTAAAGTTTGTCGACAAGCACGAGGTGTTTGGAAAGAGGAATTTGATAAACGAATTGACCCAAACAACAGAGATTATTATTGGCTGACAGGTAATTTTAATAATTTTGAGCCTGATGCTGAAGATACCGATGAATGGGCTTTAAATAATAATTATGCTTCAATTGTTCCAATAGATATTGATTATACTTCGTATGATACAATTGAGAAAATGAAAGAAAACTATTTTTAAACATTTCTGAAAAGTTAATTATTATGGATAAAAATGTCAAATCAAAGTTTAATAAACAGAAAATTGGTCTTATTTCCGGTTTATTAGTTCCTGTTATTGCTATTTTTATTTTCTATTTATTTAACAAATATCGATTTGGTTCTTTTGAATATTTCGTTAATCATTTTGTAATGTTACATTTAACCTCGCATATTGTTAGTTTAAGTGTATTACCTAATATGGCAGTTTTTTATTTATTTATTAAAAAGAATTTTCTCTATTCAGCACGAGGCGTAGTATTGTCAACCATGATTTATGGGTTAATAATTATTATTTTAAAGTTCTTTGTGTAACTGAAAGTTTAAGGTTTAAAGTTACCAAAACCTGACTGGTTTCTCTAATTACATCACAGAAAGATGAAAAACCCATGTAACTTTTATAAAACAAACCAGTCAGGTTTTTTTATAAATGTTTAAGTTTTATCATTGATAGTAATTAATTTTTTTATAGTTAATTACTGAACATTTGAAAAAAAAATTCATGAACAAAAAATATATACAAGATAAGTCTTTTAAAGGTACGGATTTTTTAAATAACAAATTAGTAAAAGGCGATTATGAAAATTGCACTTTTAATAATTGTATTTTTTCTAACTCCGATTTGTCCGGGACAGATTTTATCGACTGTGAATTTAATAATTGTGATTTAAGCATGGCAAAAAGCATTAACACTGCTTTTCGAAATGTTAAATTTACAGACTGCAAATTATTAGGTTTACATTTTGACGATTGTAACAATTTTTTGTTTTCTGTTAATTTTAAAAGTTGTCAGTTAAATTTATCATCTTTTTGTAAGCGGATTTTAAAAAATGTTAAATTTGTTGATTGTCTTCTTAAAGAAGTTGATTTTTCAGAAGCGAATCTTTCAGGTTCAAAGTTTGAAAATTGCGATTTATCGGCAGCAATATTTACAAATACTATTCTTGAGAAAGTTGATTTTAGAACTTCATATAATTTTTCAATTGATCCTGAAAATAATCGAATAAGAAAGGCTAAATTTTCACTTTCAGGAGTTGTTGGACTATTGGATAAATATAACATTGAAATAGAAGGTTTTTGAGTATTTGTTGAAATTTCAAATTGAATTAATTATAATTGTATAATGAAGTATTATATAATAGCAGGTGAAGCGTCAGGTGATTTGCATGGTTCAAATTTAATTAAATCATTAAAGTTGAAAGATGAAAATGCAGAAATACGTTTTTGGGGCGGCGATTTAATGAAGGCTCAGGGAGGAACTCTTATCAAGCATTATCACGAGCTTGCTTTTATGGGTTTTCTCACTGTTTTGCTTAATTTAAAAACAATATTTAAAAACATTAAATTTTGTAAAAATGACATCAAAGAATTTAATCCTGATGTAATTATTTTGATTGATTATCCCGGTTTTAATTTACGAATAGCAGAGTTTGCTCATAATTCAGGATTTAAGGTTTATTATTATATATCACCAAAAATTTGGGCATGGAAACAATCACGTATAAAAAAGATTAAAAAATTTATCGATAAGATGTATGTGATATTTCCTTTTGAAAAGGAATTTTATAATAAGTTTAATTATAATGTTGATTTTCAGGGAAACCCATTGGTTGATGCTTTAGAAAACAGGGAAGGAAAAAATGAGACTTTCTCTGAATTTATTTCAAAAAATAATCTTGAAGATAAACCAATAATATCACTTTTGGCTGGCAGCAGAAAGCAGGAAATTCAAATGATATTACCTGTTATGCTAAAAATTGTTGATTATTATAAAGATTATCAGTTTGTGATAGCAGCTGCACCGTCAATCGAAGAGGAATTTTATCAGCAGTTTATTAATGATAAAAATGTAAAAATAATTTTCGGACAGACTTATCAAATTGTGCAACAGTCGGTTGCAGCTTTAGTTACATCCGGTACTGCAACCCTCGAAACAGCTTTACTTTCTACCCCTCAAGTCGTTTGTTATAAATTTAAAGGTGGGAAATATGCTTATCTTTTGGCTAAAAAGTTTCTAAAAGTCAAATATGTATCACTTGCTAATTTGATTATGAATAATGAAATAATAAAAGAATTAATTCAACATAACTTAAATATTAAAAATCTAAAAATTGAATTGGATAACATTTTATTTGATAAAACATATCGACAAAAAATGCTTGATAATTATAAAACATTAAAGAATAAAATGGGAAAATCCGGAGCTTCAGACAGAGTTGCCGGATTGATTGTAAGCTCATTAAAAGAATAAATTCAACAAAAATTAAAGATTGTTAAATTATTATAAGAAAAATATAAATCTAAGAAGTTTAGAGCTTGTTAAAAAAATATTAGTTTTTGTTCTAAAGAATAGGATTTTATAAAATCAAACTTTTAACTTTATGAACTTTAAACTTTTTACTAATAAATGTAATGAATAAAACAATATATATCCTTTTTTCTTTTCTAATCCTGTTTAGCTTCAAATCAGAATCACAAAATGTTTTTGTAAGCATTTATAATGATTTTAAGATTAAGACTACTGTTGTTCGCCCTGTTCAAGGCAAATATGAATTAATTGCAAACGATAGTAAAGTTCTTAAAATAAATAAGGGGAATAATATAATTTATTTCACAGCATTAGGCGATTCACTAAGTGCATGGGATTTAGATAATCATCTGGGGATTTTTAAGAAGATTGAAATTATTGAGAAATCGAAAAACAATTCTTTTAGAATACAACCGGCATATCCGGCACTCAAAGAGAGAGAGTATCAAGGTGGTTTGGTTTTAACAGCAAAAGGAAATCGCCTGATAATTATCAATAATGTTAATTTAGATGACTATGTTGCCGGTGTTGTAGAATCGGAATGTGGACCAAATGCTCCGTTTGAATATTACAAATCTCAGTCAATTATTTGCAGAACGTATGCATTGGATCATCTCGACAGACATATTCAAGAAGGATTTCAATTATGCGATTGTGTTCATTGTCAGGTTTATAAAAACCGTTGTTGCAAGAATGACTCAATTATTTTAGCTGTTAAACAAACTGAAAATTTGGTAATTGTAGATTCTAGTCTAAATCTTATTGCTGCTACTTTTCATTCAAATTGTGGAGGGCAAACAATGAATTCTGAGGATGTGTGGAGCTCAAAAAAATCATATTTAAAATCTGTTACAGATACTTTTTGTCGTAATCAAGTACATTCAAGCTGGACCGATACAATTACGATGAAAGATTGGATAACTTATTTAGATACAACTGGTTTTGAAATTACTCAAAAAACCTTTAACAATGATAGCTTGACTTTTATTCAGAAACACAGAAAAAAATATTACAGGATTAATGGAGACTCAATTCTCTTAACCAAGATTAGAAGTGATTTCAAATTAAAATCAACATTTTTTTCAATCTATCCTAATAATAATTTTTTAATTTTGAAAGGAACCGGATATGGGCATGGAGTAGGATTGTGCCAAGAAGGAGCTATGCAGATGGCACGATATGGTTATTCTTATTCTGATATTATATATTTTTATTATAGAGATGTTTCAATAATTAACTTTAGAAGCAAGAAATTGGTTGATATTAACTAATTTATTAATAAGGGATAAATTCTTTTGCTATAATTCCTCCGGAAAATAATTTTATTGGTTTGTTACTTACATTACCTACTTTATCAGCACTTGCAGTAACATATACATTGTAAACGTGTGAAGCAATTTTCCAATCATCAGTGTCAATTATTACACCAATGTTCTCTGCTACAACTTGATATTTCATTATAATGTTGTATTAAATCAATATATAATCACAAAGAAGTATAATAAAATTATAAATTCAAAGTGTTTTTTTAAATTTTTTAAACACAGTTATTAACAAATGAAAATTTT
>JAGLDO010000188.1 GCA_023145555.1 Bacteroidales bacterium | reverse complement strand
ACGAGACTCGAACTCGCGACCCTCGGCGTGACAGGCCGATATTCTAACCAACTGAACTACCAGACCATTTTGTCAATTGCGTTGCAAAAATAAGGTATTTTTTATTACTTCCAAAAGACTAATCAGTTTTTTTCTATTTTTTTTCTATTTTTTTTCAAAAATTGAAAAATGCACTTTACTATATGCTCTAACCTCTTTAAAATAAGGCGTTTCAGAAAAATCAGTTTTTTCTGAATGCTCAACTATTAACCATGAATTATTATTTAATAAATTTTTTGAAAATACACATTCGGGTATTGATTTAATTTCTTTTAAATCGTAAGGAGGATCAGCAAAAATAATATCAAAAGATAACTTAGATGAATTAAGGTATGAAAACACATCAGCTTTCACTGCTTTAATTTGAGTAAAATTAAGCTGTTTAGCAGTATTTTGAATAAAAGCGACATGTTTGTAATTCTTTTCAATACTGACAATGCTATTACATCCTCTAGATGCAAATTCATAACTTATACTTCCTGTACCTGAGAACAAATCCAGCACTGAAATTTTATCTATATCAAAATTATTTGTAATTATATTAAATAAAGCTTCTTTTGCCATATCTGTTGTTGGGCGAAGCTTAAAATTTTTGGGAGGTGAAATTATCTTCTTTTTATATATTCCACTAATTATTCGCATTGATATAAATTTAACATATTTAAGAAATAGTGTTCAGGTAATTGATTAAAAACATAACTACAATTTAAACTACTATTAGCTTTCTTGAAATAAATATTTGTAATAAATTTATTTATTGAATTATAACAAGCTGATGTTTTATTGATATACCCCATTAAAAAAACAGGGGTTTGTGATGTGTTTAATTTAAGTTGTTCAAATACATTCATTAAATAATAAACAAAATCATTCTCATTTTGATATTTAAATGAATTGTAGAATAATAATTTTTGCTGTGTAATTACAATTATATCAAAGAAACTTTCATAATTGTAAACATACACTTTGTGCTCAAATTTTTGATTTTTATTCTCTATTAATGCATTTTCAATAAAAGGTGACGATTGATGATAAAAAGTAATATTATCAAATTTCTCTTTAAAAAAATCTATAAATTTAGTTGGTATAGAAAAAACATTTACAGCATCTGAATTTTTTAGATTATTATTCAATATTGTTTCATTCTTCTCTTCTGATTGATTAAAATAAAAATATTCTTTAATATTTTTATTTTTAAATAAAGGCAAGGGAACAAGAGTTTCTCTTTGAGATGCAAATATTAATTTAACACTTTTAAAATTATTATTTAATAACTCGTCATTATTGAATATTTCCTGAATTTTTTTTAAGCACGAAGAATATGAAGAAATTCTTTCGAATTTATAATGCTTTAGTGCAATATATTTATGTGATATAGTATCAATAATACAAAAAGAAAATCCCTTCAGCATTAGTTGAAGGGATATGTGATATCTAAAAGTATTATTTATACTAAAATTTGGGTCAATTACATTAACATTATCCAAGATATAGAATTTTAAATTTTATTCCCAGTTACCTGCATTATTGTTAGCTTCTTCTAACGAACCTACTTTTAAACCGGGGAATTTAGCTAAATCGTTAAGATTAATTATTGATTGTTTATCTAATCCTTGTAAAATTTCAAAGTTAAGAGCAGAAGCTTTAAAAACTTTTACTTTTACTTTTGAACCTGTAACAACTATTCCTGAACCTAGTTTAAATTCAACATTTGGTTCAGCACATGGCACAAATCTAATTGAATCAATTTTGTAATTATCCGGAAAAATTGAATCTAAAACACTTACTCTAATTGTGTCTCTGATAATAATACCTCTTTTTACGGCTTCTTCCTCAGTAATAGAATCTACTAATTCATCAGGTATTCTACCAACAGCTCTTACAATAGGCATAGAATCATATTTAACAAAATTAATTAAAGTATCGAAACTTCCTGTAAACACCCGATTTACTTCTTTATAAGCTAATTCAGCTTTTCTTATATCTTTTAATCTTTGAATAACTTTAGAGTAACGATATTTTTTTTCTTGTTTAAATCTAATAGGTTCCATTACACTTTGATAAGTAAAGTATGAAATTACTAGAATTAGAATTGCTAACAGAATTTGAATTGTTTTTCTCATTTTAAAATTATTTAGTTTAGTTTGAATGCAAATTTATAAATTTTTTTAAATTTACAATTTGAAATTGTAAATTTATTTAAATAAAATGATAAAAAATAATATTTTAAACCTATTTAAAAAGAATTTTAAATATAAACCTACTAATGATCAAGAAAAACTCATTGAAAATTTAACTGATCTTATTCTTAATTTTAGAATTCCGGATAAAGATAAAAAAATTTTTTTACTTAAAGGATATGCAGGAACAGGAAAAACAACAATAATTAGCTCATTTGTAAATGTTTTAAATTATTTACATATAAAAACCGTTCTGTTAGCGCCTACAGGAAGAGCTGCCAAAGTTTTATCATTTTATTCCGGCAAAAACGCCTATACAATTCATAAAAACATATATAGACAGAAATCATCTAAAGATGGATTTGGGAAATTTGTTTTAAACAAAAATCTTCATTCAAATACTTTTTTTATAGTTGACGAATCTTCAATGATTTCAAATTCATCAAACGAAGCTACAATGTTTGGTAGTGGAAGATTATTAGACGATTTAATTGAATACGTTTATAACGATAAAAAATGTATGCTTATTATTGTTGGCGACACTGCACAACTCCCTCCTGTTGGAGTTGACACAAGTCCGGCTTTAAAACCTGAAATTTTGGAAGGATACAATTTAACAGTTAACGAACTTGAACTTACTGAAGTTATAAGACAATCATATAATTCCGGAATATTATTTAATGCAACAAAAGTTAGAGAACAAATAAATAATATGTCAATTGAATTTTATTATCCGAAGATAAAATTAGACGGTTTTAAAGATGTTTATAGACTTAGCGGCGAAGATTTAATTGAAGAAATTTCATCCGCTTATGATAAATATGGAATTGAACAAACAATAGTTGTAAGTCGGTCAAATAAAAGAGCAAACAAATATAATCAAGGAATAAGAAACTCAATATTATACAGAGAAGAAGAAATTTCTGTCGGGGATTATTTAATGATTGTAAAAAACAATTACCATTGGCTGGACGAGAATGACAAAATTGATTTTATTGCAAATGGAGATATTGTAGAAATCACCAGAATAAAAAATTATCAAGAGAAATATGGTTTTCGGTTTGCGGATGTTTCAATTCGCTTTATTGATTATAATATTGAAATTGATACAAAAATAATATTAAGCACTTTAACGATAGAAACAGCATCGCTAAATTACGAACAAAACAAACAATTATATTACTCAATATTAGCTGATTATTCGGATGTTCGATCGAAGAAAGAGCAATATAATTTGGTAAAAAAAGATCCATTCTTTAATGCTTTACAAGTTAAATTTTCATATGCAATAACTTGTCACAAATCACAGGGTGGACAATGGAAAGCGGTTTTTGTTGATCAAGGTTTTATTAATAATGACATGCTTAACGTCGAATACTTAAAATGGCTATATACAGCTATTACACGTTCTACTGAAAAATTGTATTTGGTTAATTTTAAAAATGATTTTTTTGAAGGATTTTAATAGTATGAAGAATGTAGAATGTAATAGGTAGTAGACAGAAGATAGTATTGTAAAAAAAAATGCAGGTGATCAGGTAGTGGCTTGTTTGTAAAAAGTCTTTTTATTTATTTATTCTATTCAATCCGGCTTTAGCCTTAAATTGAATGCTTTTTTTATATTCGTTTGATTTTATATTCAAACATTTGTTAAAATAAAAATCAGCTTTCCCAAAATCAAGTTCGCTTTCATATATTAATGCTAATTGTAATGCGGAATTTTTAGCGAAATAATAAGGCATCTCGCTCCCATTGGCAATAACAAGTTGATAATATTTTTTTGCTTCTTCCATATTCAATTTATGATAAATCCTTGCTAATCGGTATGAATATTCAATTTTATCTTTAATTATTGAAGAATGCTGAATTTTTGAATTTTCTAACAATAAATTTTCTGCTTTAAGAAAATAACCACCATCGAATAAAAGTCTAGCTTTTAATAGAACTTCATTGATTGCCACAGATTGGTTAACTTCTAAATATGCTTGCTTATCAGCTTCAGTGTTAATAGAGCCCAATTTTTTCACTTTATTAATACAATCATTGTATTTGACATAGTTGTTATTTATTAAGTAATACCATGCCATTTTTTGATAAGATGCTTTAATAAAATTTTTTCCATTATACTTACTTAAATATTTTTTTAAATAAATATCTGCATCATTATCAAGTCTGTTTAACTTTGTTGTTCCTAAAAAATAATAAAAAAAATTAATAATAGGAAGTTCGTTATTTTTTAAATAATTTTCTATAGTATTAACTGCTTCGTTATTTTTATCTGCTTCAGCACAGGCTTTAGCATATAAAAAACATAATATTGGATTATTTATATAATCTTTATCAGTCTGCTTTAGAAAAATATATGCTCTTTTATTATTCTGCAAAAAATTCTGATAGGCAAAAGACAAAAAGATTATACTTTCAGTATTGAAAATTGTTTTTTTACTTTGCAGATAAAAATATTCTAACTCTTTAATTCCTGAATTTATGCTTCCATCAATAATGAAAAAATCAGCAAACCACTTATAATTAACAGGAACAGAACTAATTAATAAATTTAAACTTCCAATTAACTTATAATTTTGATAAAATTCGGGATATTTTTCAAAATTTGAATATATTAATTTATAGGCTTTATAAAAATGATATGATGCTAAAAAAAAATCTTTAAATTTATATGAAAGGATTGCTGATTGAAAATGAATATCTGCCTGAGTGTAGATGAAATA
This sequence comes from Bacteroidales bacterium, assembly GCA_023145555.1. Classification (GTDB taxonomy): domain Bacteria; phylum Bacteroidota; class Bacteroidia; order Bacteroidales; family B39-G9; genus B39-G9. The sequence goes on along the minus strand of JAGLDO010000188.1, from coordinate 2,517 downwards.
TGGAGATTTATTATTTGCCTGCTTTAATTTATTTAAATTATAATCAACTTTATTTTTATATGCAAAATAATCGTCTTCAGTATCGAATGTAAGAGTTTTTAAAAAATTTATATAATTTTCGAAATAATAAACTAGTTTATTGTCAGGATTAACTTTTTTCTCTAACTCAATATTCTTTAGGGCATCGTTAAATTGCAAATTTAAAATAAGCCTAAAAGTATTATTACAATTTTTATTAAAATCAAAATTTGCAAATATTGATGAATGTATAAATAAACAAGCTAAGATAATGAGTAGTTTTCTATACATTAGGCAAGAATATTCTCAAACAATTAATAATGTTTGATAAATTTATAATGAATAAATTTTATAAGCACTATAAAAAAAAAGAACTACTAGAAAAATCTAATAGTTCTTAAAATAAAAAATGAAATTTATTCTTCGACATTTGCAATATCGTCGTCAACAAGTATTCGACCACAATATTCACAAACAATAATCTTTTTACGAGAACGAACATCAACTTGACGTTGAGGAGGAATCTTGTTAAAACATCCACCACAAGCGTCTCTTTGAACTGTAACAACAGCTAAACCGTTTCTTGCATTTTTTCTAATACGATTATATGCCGTTACTAAACGTTCTTCAATCATATTCTCAATATTTTCAGCTTTTTTTTCTAAACGTTCTTCTTCTATCTTAGTTTCTGCAACTATATTTTCCAATTCAGATTTTTTTGTTTCTAAATCGCCATTTCTTTCATCAAAATTCTCTTTAGAATTAGAAACAATCTGTTGTTTTTGTTCTATTACAGCCGAATATTCTTTGGTTTTTTTATTACAAAGTTCAATTTCTAATGTTTGAAATTCAATTTCTTTAGAAAGAGAATCGTATTCACGATTGTTGCGAACATTCATTTGTTGAGACTTATATTTCTCAATCAATGCTTCAGCATTAATTATCTCATTTTTTCTGTTTTTTACTTCTGTATCAAACTTTTGAATTTCTTCATTTAGATTATTAGTTCTCGTTTCGAGTCCGGCTAACTCATCTTCAAGATCTTGAATTTCCAATGGCAACTCACCTCTTAAAATTTTAATTTTATTTATTTCTGTATCAACCTGTTGCAGCTCATACAAAGCTCTTAGTTTATCTTCTACAGTTAATTCGGTGTTTGCTTGATTTGAATTTTTATTTACCATTTTGCTACAAATAATTTATTGGATTTGAGTTTATTTTAGAAAAATAAAATGCAAAGTTAGGAAATTTTTTTGTAAGTAAAGAATAAAAAACGTCCTTTGTGAATTGTTCACTTTCATAATGTCCAATATCGGCAATTAAAATTTTATTATCTGCATCAAAAAACTGATGATACTTAAAGTCTGAAGATACAAAAACATCAGCTTTTTGGGCTATTGCATCTTTTAACAAGAAACTGCCACTGCCACCACAAACTGCAACTTTTTTTATTTTTTTACTTAACAGATTAGTATAACGTATTGAACCTGTTTTAAAAATATTTTTTATTTTATTTAGGAAATCCAATTCGTTTATTTCATTTTTCAACTCACCAATCATTCCCATTCCTACTTTTGAATATCTATTTTGTAATGAATAAATATCATAAGCAACTTCTTCGTAGGGATGCGCTTTTATTAAAGCAGAAATTACTTTATTTTGAATGTTCTTTGGAAATATTGTTTCAAAACGCAGTTCTTTTTCAGTATGAATTTTACCTACTTCTCCAACAAAAGGTTTTGCTTTTTCTGATGCTCTAAAAGATCCATTTCCCGATGCAGAAAAACTCACATTATCATAATTACCAATACATCCTGCTCCTTCGTTAAACACAGCTTCTTTTACTGAGTTTATATTATCAACAGGGACGAAGGTTACTAATTTTTGCAGATGGTTTTGTATAGGTGATAATATTTTGTAGTTCTGCAGTTCCAGCTTTTCGCAAATTTTCGAATTCACACCTCCAAAAACACTGTCAAGATTTGTATGGCAAGCGTATATTGCAATATTATGTTTTATTGCTTTTATTATTGTGCGTTCAATATAATTAGAGCCTGTTATTTTTTTCAAAGCCGTAAAAACAATTGGATGGTGTGATACAATAAGGTTTGCTCCTATTTCGATTGCCTCATCGACAACACTTTCAATTGTATCAATTGTAATTAATACAGAAGAAATTTCTTGTTGTTCATCTCCAACAATTAATCCTGAGTTATCGTAAGATTCTTGAAAAGATAATGGTGCAATTGTCTCAAGAAATGAAACTATGTCGTTAATCTTCATTAAATTATTTTTATTAATTATAATTGTATCATCAATAATATCATGCAAATATAATAAAAATCAATTGATTATCATATTGACTTCTTATTGTAATAGAATTAATGAAATTAAAAATAAAAATAAAAAACCTTCCGGATTTTTAAAAAAGGAAGGTTTTATTAACAATAAATAATTGAGCCTACTCCGAAAAGTATTTTTCGTCATTGCAATCCGCCA
>JAGLDO010000187.1 GCA_023145555.1 Bacteroidales bacterium | reverse complement strand
CAACATCAATAATTGAGAAATTGCATAAATTTTATCCCGATGCAAAGATTGATTTTATGCTTCGTAAAGGCAATGAATCTTTATTAAACAATCATCCGTATATTAATAATTTAATTATTTGGAATAAGAAAAATAAAAAACATCAACATTTGTTTAATATTTTAGTCTTGGTTCGTAAACAAAAATATGATTATGTTATTAATTTACAGCGTTTTGCATCAACCGGTTATATAACATCATTTTCAAAAGCTAAAAATAGAATTGGATTTAGAAATAATCCGTTTTCATTATTTTTTACTAAACGCATTAAGCATAATATAAAAGCAGGAACACACGAAATTGACAGAAATAACAGCTTAATTAAACATATTACCGATGAGAGTGCTGTTCGTCCAAAACTTCATCCTTCGGTTTTAGATTTCGATCATGTAAGTAAGTATAAAAACACTGAATATATTTGTATAGCACCAACATCAGTATGGTTTACAAAACAATTTCCGGCAAAAAAATGGATTGAGTTTATCAATAAATTGCAGTCAAATTTAACAGTATATCTGCTCGGAGCTAAAAGTGATTTTGCTGCTTGTAAAAAAATTCAAAGTCAATGCAAAGGTATTAATGTTGTTAACCTTGCCGGAAAAATTAGTCTGATAGAATCTGCGGCTCTAATTAAAGATGCCAAAATGACTTATGTAAACGATTCGGCACCTTTACATATTGCTTCGGCTATGAATTCGCCTACTGCAGCCATTTTTTGTTCAACAGTTACTGATTTTGGTTTTGGTCCCTTGTCTGATAAATCAACTATTATTCAAACACATGAAAAATTAACTTGCCGTCCATGTGGGTTGCATGGTAGAAAAAAATGCAAAACAAGAAATTTTAAATGTGCTAATTCGATAGATATTAATGAAATGTTAAATTTATTAAAATAAATAATTTAGAAATGGAAGAACCTTTAAAAATATTATATAACAAATTTGGAGTAAATATTAAGAATATTCAAAAGATTGTTTATGGAGATAAATATACTGCTGTAGTTTTAAAGAATGGAAATATAGGACTTTGTGCTAATTTAAATAACAAGGTTTATATTCTTCCAAAAGATTTTGAGACACCGGATTTTAATAATTTTGGACATCGTATTTTGTTAAATGCATATTTTAATGCAGAGTTTAATTATTTAAATAAATATGATAAAATCCTTGATATTTTTGATGGTATAGATTTTGAGAAATACAATGAATTGGTTATGATTGGTTATTTTAAACCTTTGTTAAAAAAGTTTAAGAAAAATAATATTAAAATATCAATTTTCGATTTATATAGTCGTGACGATGTAATAACTCCAATGGAAAGACAGCCTGTATATGTAAAAAAGGCAGATGCAATTATACTTACTTCAACATCAATATTCAACAATACATTTTTGGATATTGTTAATAATTCAAACAACTGTGATATATTTTTATTAGGTCCATCCTCAATAATGCATCCTGAGATTTTAGAATACAAAAATGTAAAAACAGTTTTTGGTTCTGTTTTTGAAAAAAATGACCACAATGTATTAGATATAATAAAAGATGGTTTTGGTACTCAGTATTTTCTACCTTATGGGAAAAAAGTTTCTTTGCAATAGAGAATTAAAACCCTTTTACAGGAGTAATCATATGTTCAATTAAAACACCAACACAACCTGTGTTTCTACTTTTTGGAAGTACACCGTGTATCTTTTTTTCAATTCCGGTATGCCCAGGGACAGATATTTCAATATAAATAGTTCTTGATTCAAATACAGTGAATTCAAAAACTTTTGAATAATAATTATTTTTATTATCATATAAAACATCTTCTGTTTCATCGTCAATAAGTTTAAAAGCAATTGTATCGCCTAAAGCTTCTTCATTACAAATTGAAATGCAGTAGTCTCTTCCGTTGAATATCTCAAAATTCATTTTTGATGTTTGTCCTTTTATAAATAATGCGCTTCTCGATGCTTCGTTATACTGATAATATTTGTTTTCTGAATATTTGCAGTTATTTTTTTGAAAGTCTAAACAAATTGGACGATAATCGTTGCCATTATTCTGTCCATAAGAAAAGAATGATAACACAATTAATGATATTGTTAAAAAAAATGTATTTATGAAAGTTCTCATTAATAATAAAAAGTTAGAGATTAAAATAATTTTATTCAGTTAATAATATTAAACATAAAAAAAAATAATTTTTACTAGTTGTTTTAATAACGAAAATATTAAATAAAAAATTGTATGAAAAACAGCTATTTATTAATCAGTTGCAACAAATATTCATTTATCCATTCAGGGTGTGCTTTAATCCAGTCTTTTTTTTCTCCTACAATTTCAAATCCGGCTTTAGTGAACAGTTTAATACTTTTATTATTATCTGAAGCAATATTGCAATAAAGTTGATGCAATCCTAAATAATTGAATGAGTAGTTTATTAACAAACGCAATGCTTCAGTTGCATATCCTTTATTTCTGTTTTCTTCAGAGTTAATTAGAATTCCAATTCCGGCTCTAAGGTGATAAGCGTCAAAATCAAATAAATCAATTGTTCCAATAGGAATATTTTTTCCATCTTTCTTCAAGTCGATAATTAGACGCAATTGTTTTGTTTGATAAATATCAAGATGTGAATTTTTAAGATATTGCTTTAAAATATGTTTAGAGAATGGATTTAAGGTGTTGCTTATAAGCCAAATATCTGTATTGTTCTCCCATCCATAAAGTAAATCAATGTCGGAATTTTCTAAAGCTCTTAGTTTAATAATTGTACTTTCAAGCATAAAATAGTTTTCAGTTTATGGTTTATTTTTTAATAATAAAAGCGTCGGAATAACCTTTATTAATAATTTTTTGACATTCTTGTTTTGCTGTTTTAAAGCCTTTATATTTTCCTGTCGTATATCGGTAAAAGCCGTCACTACCTTGATTTCTTTCAACTCCTTGTAAATTTTTAAAATAATTTAATTCAACAGGATGTTTTAATGCAAAAAGTTGAATTGTATATGTTGCTGTTTCTTTTATTCTTTTTTCTTTTTTTATACGTTTCAAGGTTTCAGGCGATCCACTGTCTTTCATTGCTTGCAGGTCAATGCTATTAATAATTGTAGCTTCAGGGAAACCTGCATCAATAGCTCTGTTTAGCAGTTGCAATGCTTCTGATTTGTGTTTATATATTCCAACACTATATACAAAGCCTTTTTTTGTTGGGAAAAACCAAACGTTATTTATTGTTTCGCCTTTATATTTTGTGAAATAACTAACCGGTAACTGTTCTTCCTGTTCAACTAATAAAATAGAATAAGTTAGATTGTCTGCTTTTAAATAATCAGGAATATAAATATCTTCTGTAATAATTTTGCTGTTGTCAGAATTCAATATTTTAACATCTACACGGCGATTAAATTTTCTTCCTTCAGGATTGTCTGTTCCATCAGGATTTTGGTTTATTGCAATTGCATCTCGTTCGCCAATACCTAGAGTAACAAAACGTTTATTGTTTATACCTTTGTTTACAATGTAATTTTTAACACTTTGTGCACGTTTTTCAGATAATTGCTTATTAAAGACAACTCCGCCTTTTGAATCTGTATGTCCAACAACTTCTATATATAATGATGGATTACTATTCATTAAAAGATATAATTTTTCAAGTTGAATTTTTATGTCACGTGTTAGACTGTGTTGGTTAAAATCAAAAAATACGCTTTTAATTACATAATAATCACCGGAACTTACTTCTTTAGGTACTAATTCTATATTTAAAGCTATATTGTTGCCATGAAAACCATCTGAAATAGCAACATCTTTTGCATTTTTATTATAACCATTTCCTTCTACAGAGACTGTGTAATTTCCTTTAGGAACAGTATATGAGTATTTACCTGTTAGAATGTCAGGGTTTATTGTTGCAATAGTTTCATCCTTTGTTTTGTCATAAATGCTAACCACAAAACTACTGTTTAGTTCTTTGTTGTCTTGTAAATGGATTGTACCATTAATTAAATAATTTTGAATTACGGGTTCTGGTGCTATTGTTTCTTCTTTAGGTTTTTCAACAAATTCTTTTTCATTTTGAGTAACGACTTCTTCTGTGTTAATTTGTTGTGCTATGTCATTTGGGTTTAATGTGTCTGTTTCTTCTGTTGTGGCAACTGTTGTATCTTCAGCCTCTTTTTCTGAATTATCAGCAATTAATTCAGGTTTTTCAATAATTTTTCTTCCTAAAATGGAAATATCATAAATATCTTTGCCTCCAAATCCATTTTCGTCAATTAAAGCTAAATAAGCACGTTTGCCGTCTTCAATTGGCATAAAAAATAAATCATCATCAGTAGTGTTTATTGGATAACCTATATTAACAGGTTCTGACCATTCTCCATTATCTGACATCTTGCTGTAAAAAATGTCATATCCTCCCATTGAGAAATGACCTTCAGAACTGAAATACAAAGTTTTTCCATCGTTTAATAAATAGGGAGTGTCTTCATTATAAGGAGTGTTTATTGTATTTCCAAGATTAACTGCTGCTCCCCATTTCCCTTTACTATTTTTTGTTGATTTGTAAATGTCACGATCACCTTTGCCGTCAGATCGGTCACTTACAAAATAAATTGTATTTCCATCAGGAGAAAAACAAGCATGCGATTCCCATGCTTTTGAATTAATTTTTTTAGATAATTTTTTCACATCAGACCAACCTGATTTGCCTTCTTTTTGACTAATATATAAATTACCGTTGCCAAAATCATCTCTAAAGAAAAGTATCTGATCTCCATTTGTTGATATTCCTACTGTTGAAAGATATCCATCTGAATTTATTTTAGAAGATATATTTTTTTGTCCAGCCCAATTTTCACCTTCTTTTTTTGTTATATATACATCTTCAATAAAACCATGTTCACCATATAGAACAATTTCTTTAAGTGATGTGTATATTAAAGTGTTACCATCTCCTGAAATAACAGGATTAAAGTTGTCATCAGCATTGTTAATAGCATCTCCAAGATTTGTTTTTGTTATATCGAGAGGAGAAGCCATTAGCTCCTTAGCATTTTTACATTGTTGAATTTGTAGTTTAACAAAATCAATAAAATATACATCGTTAACTTCAAGATAAGTTAAATATTGTTCAAAAGCACTAATAGCATTATCTAATTCATAATTAATAAGATAGGCTTTACCTAAGTAAAAAAAAGTTTCGGGTGGAGCATGTGTCTCCTTGTATGAACCTTCTCTCCATTCTTTAGAAAGATCTTTACTTGCTTCTTTTAAATATTCTAAAGCATTTGTTTTTTCACCTTCTATATTAATATAACATAAACCAATACAATATTGAATATTTGCATTGTTATATTCTTTATCTAATATTTTTAAGTATAGAGGCAAAGCATTTGTAAAATCATCATACATAATGTTTGATTCTGCTTCAACAAAGAGTTTTTTTATTTCTTTTTCATTTTGTGAATATGAAGTATTAAAAAATAGAATTATTGAAAGAAAGAGTAGAGTTTTCGATTTCATTTTTATAAAAAATTAGTAAAAAAATCAAGAAATGAGTTCTCGCATAAAAAATTATCAAGTTTTTTTGTTTAAAATACAATTTTTTTTAAATATATGAAATTTATTTAAGTAAATATTTGTCTGGTATACCTATAGATTTAAAATTTAAAGGTTCTTTTCCTTTTTTTATTATTTTAAATTCAACTCGTCTGTTATACTTTCGTCCTTCAAAACAAGGAGAACCATCAACATAATTATTTTTAGCAATTGGATTATCCTCACCACAACCTTTAATTATAATACTTTTGCTATTAACTTTTTTGTTTAACAAATAATTTTTTACAAAATTTGCCCTGCGAATGCTTAAATTGTAATTATATTCAGCAGGTCCGGTTGCATCAGCAAAACCGGAAATTTCAATAACCGTATTAGTATTATTTATTAAATATTCTGAAAGCACGTCAAGTACTTCTGTGTATATAAACGTTTGTTTTTTATTTGTTTCATGTTTGTCAAAACCAAACAGAACGGTTTTGTTTATATAATATTCTTTTAATAGCTCAACCGGTTTAAGTTTTACAATTTCATTTGTTTGTTCATAAGATTTTTTTGGAACAACAACATCTGTTGTCGTTGTTGTATAGCCAGGTGCTTCAATTGTGACATTATATTTTTTCCCACGTGGTAAAATAATAATATACCTGCCGGTTTTATTGTTTGGTGAATAAACACCCATAAGAGAACCTGTAATGTCTTCGGTAACAGTAATTTGTGCATCTCTAATTATTTCACCGCTTTTATTCATTGCAAAACCTGTAATAACTGTTTGATTGCGTACACTACTTTCTGGTAAATCAATTATGAAAATATCGTCGCGTCCCATACTGCCACTTTGATGTGATGCATAGTAAGCTTGTCTTCCGTCGAGAGTTGGAATATAAAAAATATCATCATCGGTAGTATTTATTGGATAACCAATATTTTCCGGTTCTGTCCATGTTCCATCTTCGTTTAAAAAACTTGAAAAAATATCAAAGCCACCCATGGTTTTGTGACCTTGTGAACTGAAAAATAAAGTAACATCATCAGGATGAATATATGGACCTTCTTCGTTGTATTTAGTATTTATTCTAGGTCCTAAGTTTTGTGCTTTACTCCATTGTCCGTTTGGAAGTTTTTTTACTCTGTAAATATCTAAACCTCCATATCCTCCTTTTCTGTCGCTTGTAAAATATAAAGTTTTACCATCGAAAGATAAGCATGCATGTGTTTCTTTTGCTTTTGTATTTATGGGGAATTCAAGTTTTTTTGGAATCGACCATTCAATTTCTTCTTTATTGCTTGAATAAATATTACCGTCGCCATTATCATCTTTATAGATAAATAATGTATTAGCATCGAATGAAAGTCCTATTGATGCTTCGTGTCCTGATGTATTAATGCTGTCGGAAATTTTTTGTGCAGGAGCCCAATTTTCTCCTATTTTGTATGAAGCATAAATATCTTCAAAATATTGTCCATCGGTGGTTAATTTATTGCCGGTATTGTCATTTCTTTTCGAGGTGTAAATTAATACTGTTTGATCTCCTGACACTACAGGACTATGTTCGTCATATTTACTATTAATATTTTTTCCAAGATTTGTAACAATCATGTTAATTGGATGTTTTTCCAAATCAATAGCATTTTTACATGCTTCAATCTCGTGTTTTACGTCTTCTTTTAAAGATATGTCTTTTTCTGATAATTTTTCAATAAAGTCATTAAATATATCGATTGCTTTATTAAAATTATTATTGTAATGATAAGCTTTCCCAAGATAAAAATATGCTTCTAACGGAGCTTTTGTCTCTTTATATGAATTAGTGTTATATTCTTTAGAAATATTTTTAACTGCTTTGTTGAGATATTGAATTGCTTCAGTTTTTTCTTGTGCAGTATGAAGATAACAATATCCTATTTTGAAATTTAGGTTGCTATTGTCAGGTACATTTTGCAATAATTCTTTATAAATTTCAATAGCTTTTTGAAAATTACCATCATCAATATAGGCATCTGCATTATAAAATTTATTCTCAAATGAATTATCTTTAGTTGATTCTGTTGTTTGAGAATATGTTGCATTAACTAGTATTAGTATTAAACTAAGTAATAGAATTTTTTTTGGCATACCTTTTTATTTTAATAATATCTGCTAATTTAAGAAAAATATTAATACAATAATTAACTTATTTATTTTTATCATTTTGTAACTTTTGTGAAAACGAAGAATCTTCTATTCGATATATACGGAGAAATGTCAAAAATGACTAAAAATATGACATATCTTCAAGATATGTCATATTTCAGTAAATAAAATTACGTGATTAAAATTTAAACTAAATAATAAAAAACTGGAATGCAACAAATTAAATTATTTTACTGCAATAGTTTCTATTTCGACCATAACGCCCAGGGGTAATTTTACAACACCATAAGCAGCTCTTGCAGGAGGATTTTCCGAATAATATTTTGCATAAACATCGTTCATTGCTTTAAAATTTTCCATATTATTTAATAAGCAGGTTGATTTAACAACGTCACTAAAAGTATAACCCGCTTCGTTTAATATTGCTTCAATGTTTTTCATAACTTGCTCTGTTTGAGCAGTTATATCGTCAGGTATTTTTCCTGTTTCAGGATTTATCGGCACTTGTCCTGATATGTATAATGTTCCGTTAATTTCAACTGCTTGACTGTATGGTCCAATAGCTTTTGGAGCTTTTTCTGTATTAATTATTTTTTTCATGAGTTTGATTATTTTTTTTTAAAATTATTCATATTTTTCATAAACTAGTATATCATTTCTGTTTTTTTTTGAACGCATAATATAATATTTTTTGTCCTTTGTATAAAATTTAATTTTATTTAAAGTAACTTCTTCAACTACACATCCTCTAGGTGTTTTATTACAATTTATTTTACGATATCGTTTTGTATAAACATTAATTTTTTTGTACTCTGACGAATAACGTTCGCATTTTAAGTAAAAGAGGCTGTCATTATTACTAAAATAGCTATTGTTTAATTCCAATACTCCTGTTAATCTCAAAGAACAAATTTTTTTAAAAGAACCGATTTCATAAAAAGCTAAAATAGAGGAACTTCTTCCATAAGTTGCAACAAGAAATTTATTGCTTTCACTTAATATCATTGCTCTTACAATGCTATTTTTGTTTTCTTTATTTGATGAATTTTTTATAAAATTTGGGGCTTTTATGGTTGTTAAGAAAGCATAACCCTTTTTATTTTGTCCAAACAATGTCACTACATTGAATATCAAAATTATAATTAATGTAATAAAAATTTTTTTCACAATTAACGGGCTTTTTGCTTAAGTGTCTGATTTAAAGACTTTTGAATTATAATGTTGTTTAAAATTATGTAACTTAAAAATTTATTCTAAATTATAACAAAATAAAGAATATACGAAATTTGTTTTTGTAACTTTATTAAATGCTTTTGATTTATTAATATTTTGATTTTTTCAAAAAATAAAAAAAGGAGAGAAATCTCTCCTTTTATATAAAATTATCTGGATTTTAGAAAATTAATAATTAGTTGTTAGATAGAATTGTGTATAAGAATCTTTTAATACTTTTCTTTGGAGTTTTTTCAAATTCTTCTTTTCTAATCTCAAATTTAGAAATTTTCATGTAATTTGGTAGATCTTGATTTAAAAGATTTCTGTTATTAAGCATTTCAAACTCAAACCTCTCTTTGTCAATTCCTTTTTCTTCAATAAAGTCATAATCAGGAACAATTAGAGCATGAAGCTTGCCTGTTTTTTCAACAACTAAACTTTCAGTAACAAAAGGAAGATTATTTATTTTTGCTTCAATTTCTTCAGGGTAAATATTTTGACCTGAAGGTCCTAATATCATTGATTTACTTCTTCCTTTAATAAAGATACAATTGTTTTCATCAATTAATCCTAAGTCGCCTGTATGTAACCATCCGTCTTTATCAATAGATTTTGCAGTAGCTTCTTCATTTTTATAATAACCAATCATTACATTTTCGCCTCTAACAAGTATTTCTCCTACAGTATTGTATTGGTCGTCAGAATCAATTTTAACTTCTAGTGTGTCAACAACTACTCCTGTTGAAAACATTTTAGTTTTATGCCATGGAGAATAACTAACAAGAGGAGCACATTCTGTCATTCCATAACCAATAGTATAAGGAAATTTTATTTTATGAAAAAACATTTCAGCTTCTTTGCTTAAAGCAGCTCCGCCTAAAACAACCTCATCAAACTGTCCGCCGAAAGATTCTTTTAAATTATCTAAGAATTTTTTGTAAATTATTTTATTTAAAAAAGGAATTTTGGTTAAAATCTGAACTTTTTTAGTTTGAAGAATTGGCTTTATTTTATTTTTATAAACTTTTTCAAGTACAAGTGGTACAGCAAGAATGATTTTTGGTTTAATTTCTTGAAATGCTTTAATAATAATCTGAGGAGAAGGAATTTTACCTAAAAAGGTTATATGACAACCTTTGGTAAAAGGCCATAAAAATTCAAAGGCACACCCGTAGGCATGAGCTAATGGCAAAAAAGAAACAATTCTATCGCCTTTATTAACTTTGAAATTTTCTTGAGCATAACGAATATTTGCTGCTAAGTTGTTATGAGAAAGCATAACACCTTTTGAAAAACCTGATGTTCCTGATGTATATAATATACCTAATAAATCATTATTTCTAATTTTTTCTAGTGTAAAATTTTCAGGTGTTAATTTAATTTTTGAACAATATTCTTCAGCTTCTATCAATGAGGTTTCAACATTTTTATCGTTTGTTTTTAGTATTGAAAAGTTTTCGAGTGAGAAAATTGTTTTTACATTATTTATTTCGGGTACATCTATTTTTTCAAATATCGGCTTAGAGATAAATAATACTATTGCTTCTGAATGGTTTATAATGTGGTGGATATCATTTTTGGGGAAATCTTGTAGAAGAGGAACAATTACAGCACCATAGGTAACTGTTGCTAAATATACAATAGCCCAGTTTGAATTATTTTTTCCTATTAAAGCAATTTTATCACCTTTTTTAACGTTATTCTTTTTAAAGATACAGTGAATTTTTTTAATTTTTAAACCTACTTGTGCGTATGTTAATGTTTCGCCCTGATAGTTTGTGAGCGCAGGTAATTCCCAATTATGTTTAATACTGTTTTCGAAGTATTCAACAAAATTTTGTTTAATCATCATTTCGAGTTTAGTTAATACTAAAAAATCTTTTAAAAGTAATATTTTATTTTAGAAAAAAAAAGTGTAAATATTATTTTAAAAAATTAAAAATTATTATTTCTTGAGTAGTAATACTAATATGCTAAATTAAAGGGAGATGATTATTTTTTCAAGAGTATAATTATTGTGATTTTTTAATTAGTCTGTACCTTTTTTGTTGAAAAGAGTATAACCAAAATTGATTGTAAAATAAAATTTTGAGTTAGTTTTGTCGAAATAACTTAAGTTTATGCTGGCAGGGCCAAAAAAAGTTTGATAAACAAGTGTTGCAGAGCCAATAAAATATCTATTATTAAAAGCATTACCATATTCGGCTTTGTAGTTAGTGAATGTAATTTTTTTGTAAGGTTGGAAAATATATCCTTCAATGCGTAAATCAAAATCAGTAGAAATATTATAAATTGCTTTTAAACCGCCAGCTAAATAAGTATTAGCCCTGAAATTTTCAATAAAAATTGATTTACTCGCTGGAGTTGGACAAAATGCAGGTGCCGACATTATTGTAGAAATGTAATTATTGTAAAAATCTTTGTTTGAATATAATGCTTGAAAATAACTTCCAATAATAATTTTTTTGTTTATTTTATGATATTTATCAAAAATAAAATTTATCTGAAACCAATTATGATTCATGTTTGATGCGTTTGTATCAACATCAATTGAATAGCTGCCAGGGATATATTTTTCTTTTCCATTAATAAACCTTGTTTTTAATGCAAAATATTTCCCGGAATTAGGGAATTGGAAATAATTGAGAGTGCTATTCTCAAGCGAGAAATGAAATGTATATGCATCAAAATTTGTTTGGTCGGCTATATCAGTTTTTTTAAAACTACTTGTTTGATAATATTCGTTTGACGATTTTGATAATGCCCCGCCAAAAGATATTTTTCCATGATTGAGAAATGGAAAGCCGATATTTGTTCTATAGTTTCCTTCTTTTTGAATAAGATATGGCGGATGTACATCTTCATAAAAAAGTTCATTACTGCTACTAAAATAATCCCACCTGTTTAATGTAAATATAAATTCAATATAATAAGGTGGAATAATTTTGTTAAAGAAAAATTCAGTAGGTGAAAAATCAATACGTGACTTTAGCTGACCTGAATTATAAAATTTTCCAAAATAAGTATTTGCCGAAAAATTATATGCTCTATTTGAAAGGTGTCGATACTCAACTTTGGCAAAAGCTTGGTTAAGTGAGCTTGATGAAATATTACCTCCGAGATTTGCTTGAAATTTATTGTTTTTATTCACTTTGAGATATAAGTCAAAATAGCCTGTTTTTGAGTTATAAATTGCTTTTGGATAAATTGATTTTATAATATCATCAGCAATGAGTTTAAAATAAGCTTTCTTAAGTTGTTTAAAAGTAAATATATCCTTTTTTTGTTTAATACTTTTTAATACGTAGTGTCTTTGAGTGCTATTTAACCCTTCAATGTATATATTTTGAAACAAAAGTTCAGGCTCATTATTTTTAAACTCTTGCCTTTTTTTGTTTAGTTCATGAGTATTTACTCTGCGTTTTATGTTAATTTTAATCGAATCCATTTTTTTAATAGTTGCATCATACCCATTTTTTATCAGCATATTGTATTTATTGAAGTCCATTAATTCAACTCCTTTTACGT
>JAGLDO010000186.1 GCA_023145555.1 Bacteroidales bacterium | reverse complement strand
AAATTATTTTTCATTCCGCCATCAAAAAATAACGTGTTTTTTATTGTAATAGGCTTAAAATAAAACGGGAAAGTCATTGATGCTCTAATAGTTGACGACAATACTCCTTGTGAAAAGGCAACTGCTTTATTTTTATAAATATCAGTTGCTACACACCTGAATGGGATAAATAAACTATCGAAATTATAATTTGCTTTAGCACAGGCTTGCGAATATATTTTTAAGAAAGCTAAATCCATTTGATGGTTTGGAATAATATTGGTAGGTAGAATTGGTTTTAAAACAGAATCTTTATCAGTAGTAAATTTCATTTCAACCATCGATGAGTTTTTTTCTTTCATTTTAAAGAAATAAGTATCAGATTCCTCTAATTTGCCAAAAGCCCATTTTTGAAAGTCGTCTGATTTTATTAAGTCTTCCATCTCCTCCGGTGTTAACCCTATAGCATATAATCCGCCAATAATTGCACCCATAGATGTTCCTGCAACATAGTCGATAGGGATACCATTTTCTTCTAACGCTTTTATTACTCCAATATGTGCTATTCCTTTTGCACCACCACCACTTAACACTAAACCAACTTTTTGTGAATAAATGTTTGTTTTAAAGGTTATTAAAATAAATAAGAGAATAATATATTTGAAGTGTAAAAACAATTTCATTTATTTAATTTGATATTAATTACAAATTACGATTTTTTTTATAAATTAGTAAACGTTTTTATTTAGTAATATGTTTCATTAATTAATAGATAATTAATGAATTTTTTTGTCTTAATGTAATTAGCTTTTAATCAAATACATATTACTTTAAACTTTAAACTCTAAACTCTAAATTTTAAATTTTAAACCGTCTTTATGATACTTATTGCAGATAGTGGCTCTACAAAAACAGATTGGCGAGCAGTTGACGAAAATAACCATGTTAATAAATTTCAAACAGTTGGTCTAAATCCATTTTTTTTAGATAAAAAAAGCATTGATAAAATTATTAATAAATCGTTTTGTTCGAAATTAAATAATGAAGAAATAAATAAAATATTTTTTTATGGTTCGGGTTGTGCTTCAAATTTTAATTCAAATACTATTAAGGAAAGTTTAGAATTGTTTTTTAGAAATGCCGAAGTTTTTGTTTTCACAGATTTATTTGGTGCAGCCAGGGCATTATTTGGCAATAAAAAAGGTATTGTTGCTATTTTGGGTACAGGTGCAAATTCGGCTTGTTATGATGGCGAAAAAATTACAAAAAATATTACTTCTTTAGGTTATATTCTTGGAGATGAAGGGAGTGGAGCTTACCTTGGTAAAATTTTTATTTCAGACTTTCTGAAAAATGAATTACCAAATAATCTTTACAATAAATTTATTAATGAATATGAATTATCAAAGGATAATATTTTAGATTCTATTTACTCAAAACCTTTTCCCAATAGATTTTTAGCTTCTTTTGCAGAATTTTTGTTTAATAATAAAGATGATAAGTATGTAATTAATTTATTAGAGTATAATTTTAATCAATTTTTTGATAAAACAATATGTAAATATAAAAACTATGATAATCAAATAATTAGAAGTGTGGGCTCAATTGCTTTTTATTTTGAGGATGTTTTTAAATCGGTTGCCTTAAAAAAAAATATAACAATTGATAAAATCATTAAAAATCCCATTTCAGGTTTGGTGAATTATCATCTAAATAAATTTTAAATTTTATATTATTCATCTATTTTTTCAAGAATTTTTTCAATTTCTACTTGTGTTTCGTGAAGTTTTTTCTGACAGCTTTTTATTAACAAAGAAACTCTTTTAATTTTTTCTGAAATTTCGTCAACATTTAATTCGCCGTTTTCAATAATATTAACAATTTCTTCAATTTCTGATATTGCATCTGAGTATGAAATTTCTTTTTTCGCCATAGTATTGTTTTTTATATTCTAATTCCAATTATTAAAACATCATCAATTTGTTCTTGCTCACCTTTCCATTCTATAAATTCATTTAAAAGAATTCTTCTTTGTTCAACAAGAGGTTTTTGATGAATTTTTAAGAGTAATTGTTGAAATGCCTTATATAGAAATTTTTTTCCTTTTTCTCCTCCAAATTGATCAGCATAGCCGTCAGAAAACAAATAAATTATATCGTCTTTCTGTAGTTGCAGTTGGTGATTTGTGTAAATATTTTCTGTTTTTTCGTAATTTCCAATTTCGTAAATATCTCCCTTAAATATTGAAAGAGAGTTATTTCTAATAAGATAAATAGGATTTTTTGCTCCTGCAAATTCTAATACTTTTGTTTTTTGTTCAATAGTTATCAAAGACATATCCATTCCATCTTTTGCAACAATACCTGCATTGTTCTGGTAAAAAGTATTTTTTATTCCTGTATTTAATGATTCAAGAATTTCAGAAGGTTTAATTAAACCTAATTCAGAGATTGAATGATCGAGCAAATCTTTACCAACAATTGACATTAATGCACCTGGTACACCATGACCTGTACAGTCAACAGCAGATACAATTATTTTTTCATTGTTGGTCTTATTCTTTAACACTTTCGACTTTTTTATAAAATAAAAGTCACCACTTAATATTTCTTTTGGTTCAAATAATATAAATGAATTTGGTAACAGCTCATTAATAATTCTATCGGTAGGGAATATGCTTTGTTGTATTCGTTGTGCATATTTTATACTATCTGTTAATTCTTTGTTTTTTAATTTAATATTGTTAAAAACTCTTTGTAGAATTAAGTTCTGCGATTGTATTTCATCATGCTGTGATTGAAGTTCTTCTTTTTGTTGTTCAATCTCAAAATTTTGTTTTTCAATTGCTGTGTTTTTTTCTTCTAACTGTTTTGTTGATAATTTAATGATTTTGTAACTTCTATAGATGAAAAATATAAATATGGAAATTAATAAAATTATTGAAATAAATAAATATAGTGCTATACGTTGAGCTCTTATCTTAGTATTACGTTTTTGTAAAATTATTTTTTGAGAATCAATTTTTTCTTGTTGTGTATATATGTTGTTATTTAGGTTTTTTAATTTATTGGTTTGTTTTTCTATTTCTTTTTTCTGATTAATTATTTGGTTTTTTTGATTTTGAATGTTTTTTTTCTGTTGTTTTAATGTTTTAAATCTTTGATTTAGTGCATTTTGACGATTAACAATTTCTTGTGAAAGATAAATTAACTTAGAGTTTTTTTCTTTTATTTTTTTTATCTGTTTTGATATTTCAATATTTTGATATTCAATTTCATTTTTTCTTTTAGCTATTTCTTTATTTTGTGATATTATTAATTTTTTTTGACTATTAATTTCTTCTTTTTGTTTTTTTACAGTTAGTCTTTCGTTTTTAAGTTCACCTTCTGTTTTAATATATAAGTCTCTTAATTCTGTTTTCGATTTTGCTATTGCTAAAAGCTGAGGAGCTACAACAAGTTTGGCTTTTCGAATATTTTTGTCATTAATTTGAAAACTCACCGTATTTTTAATATTCAGAAAATTTATCATTGATCTATTAATCCCTATATTGTCGGTAACTAGAAGTGTGTTATGTCTTTTAATTTTATCATAAATAGTATCAATCTGATAATTTAATTCTTTTGAGATAAATAATATTTCGGTTTCTTTAATATCTTCATAATGGTTAAAATGAAATAATTTTATAGGCTTGTCTTTTAATTTTTTTAGTTCTTCTAGTTTTTCAAATTCTTTTATCTCATTTTTAGCTTTACCTAAAACGCCAATCCTAAAATAATCTTCATTATTCCCGTCTTCCCATTCTATAAATTTACCAAATTGATAAATATAAGCAACTTTAATTTTAGCAGCAGAGAATGTTTGCGAAAATGAATAATTATTAAGCAACAATAACTGTGCTGTTATAATTATATATAATATGTTTACTTTTATTCTCATCAAAATTCTTTAAGGCGGAATTATAATTGTAGTTTTTTAATTTTTTATAAAAACAAATTTAATTAAATAAATTAGTTTACTGTAATAAATAAATAAAATAATAAAAAAGAAACTGTCAATAAAATTTTATTGACAGTTTTTTTTAATAAATAGTTGTTTAATAGTATTTTTATCTATGGATTATAGCATCTGCATGATTATCAGGATCATTATTAACATAGCCATCAGCTCTTGGGCTACCTAAAAGCAGTACTCCTGCTGCATGAGGACATGCCATTGAAGTTCCGCTAATAGTGTTATAACCGCCACCTTTCCAGGTTGATTTAATATCAACACCGGGAGCACAGTAGTCAACAGGAGGATTACCAAAATTAGAGAAATATGCAAATATATCATTGTTATCCATTGCTGATATTGTGTAAATGTTAGGACCATTGACTCTTGCAGGAGAACTGTTGTTAGCGTCATCACTTTCGTTACCTGCAGCAATAGCAAATTTTACTTTGGCAGAAGCACTAAGAACAGCATCATCAAGAGCTTGAGAAATACCTCCTCCAAGGCTCATGTTTGCAACATCACCACTTTGTCCCATTGTGCCAACATAGTCAACACCTGAAATTACACCTGAAATTGTACCACTTCCTCTACGGTCAAGAACTCTTACAGGAACAACTGTAGCTCCTGCAGCAACACCAACTACACCGAAATCATTATCTATTGCAGCAATTGTACCTGCAACATGTGTCCCGTGTCCGTTTTGATCGTCTGCATTTTTAGTTTTTTCGACAAATGTTTTACTTCTTGCTACATCAACATTCAAATCAGGATGATCAAAATCAATACCTGTGTCAATAATCCATGCTGTTTTGCCAATACCGCTTACAGTACCTCCAACTCGAGTTATACCATAAGGTGTTTCTTGTGCAGTTGAACCTCCGCCGGGTTTTCCAACTCCGGCAGGTTTACCTAATGCAATAATACAATCGGGTTCAATATAATCAACAATTGGATCATTTTTTAATTTCTCAACCATTGTAGCATCTAATTTTGCAGAGAAACCATCAATAGATTTTCCATATACTTCTTTTATAACACTTGTTGGTATTTCATTTTTCTCAACAATTTTATTTGCTTCCTTACGCATAAATGTGCTTATTGCTTCATAATTTTGTGCTACAATAGCAGATTTATTTATATTGCCTTTTTTCAAAACAATAATATATTGCCCTTCAATAATTTTACCATTGTTGTCATTGTTAATTATGCCAATATT
>JAGLDO010000185.1 GCA_023145555.1 Bacteroidales bacterium | reverse complement strand
GGTATGGGAGCTGACCTTTACGAATCTTATTGCGGTTCAATTCTTGCTACAGCTGCACTTGGTGCTTCTGCCTTTTTAACTCTTGGTAACGAAATACAATTTAAAGCTGTTCTCGCACCTATGCTTATTGCTGCTGTTGGTATTATTCTTTCAATAATAGGGATTTTCTTAGTTAAAACAAAAGAAAATGCTACTCAAAAGCAACTCTTAAAATCATTATCAACAGGTGTTAACATAAGTGCTGTTTTAATTGTTGTTTTTTCATATTTCATTCTTCGTTACCTTGAACTACCAAACGCATTAGGCATTTGGGGAGCAATGATTGCAGGTTTACTAACAGGTATCTTTATTGGAAAATCTACAGAATATTATACTTCTGCTTCATATAAACCAACTAAAAAAATAGCAGAAAGCACTAAAACAGGACCAGCCACTGTTATCATATCAGGTATTGGAACAGGAATGATATCAACAGCTATTCCTGTTTTAGCAGTTGTTCTTGGAATTTTATTTTCATTTTTATTTGCTTCTAAGTTCGATTTCTCAAATCTCGGTATGGGACTTTATGGAATAGGTATTGCTGCCGTTGGAATGTTATCTACATTAGGCATAACACTTGCAACTGATGCTTACGGACCAATTGCCGACAATGCAGGAGGAAATGCCGAAATGAGTGGTCTCGGCGAAGAAGTAAGAAAAAGAACTGACGCATTAGATTCTCTTGGTAACACTACAGCTGCAACAGGAAAAGGTTTTGCTATTGGATCTGCTGCACTTACAGGTCTTGCTCTTTTAGCTTCTTATATTGAAGAAATAAAAATGGGTCTTATTAGAATTGGACAAACCGTTATTGAACTTAGCAATGGAACTCAAATTGAAACTGCAAAAGCAACTCTTACAGATTTTATGAATTACTATGAAGTAAATCTTATGAACCCTAAAGTTTTAGCAGGTATTTTTATTGGTGCTATGATGGCTTTTGTTTTTTCCGGTTTAACCATGAATGCTGTTGGTAGAGCTGCCGGCAAAATGGTTGATGAAGTTAGACGTCAATTCCGTGAAATTAAAGGTATTCTCGAAGGAACAGGTCAACCTGACTATGAGAGATGCGTTTCTATTTCTACAAAAGCTGCTCAAGTTGAAATGATTTTCCCTTCATTACTTGCTATTATTGTTCCTGTTGTTGTTGGTCTATTATTAGGAGTTACAGGCGTAATGGGATTATTAGTAGGCGTATTAGGTGCAGGTTTTGTTTTGGCTATATTTATGGCTAATGCCGGCGGTGCTTGGGATAACGCTAAAAAATATATTGAAGAAGGTAACCTTGGTGGAAAAGGTTCAGATAATCACTCTGCCGCTATCATTGGCGACACTGTTGGCGATCCTTTTAAAGACACTTCAGGTCCAAGTTTAAACATTCTTATTAAACTTATGAGCATGGTTTCTATTGTTATGGCAGGAGTTACTGTTGCATGGCACTTGTTATAAACATACAATAATTAGTTTAAATACAGTTTTTTTTAAAAAAGCCTTTCATTTATCGAAAGGCTTTTTTACTTTTATATGATTTTAAATTTGTAAATGATGACTAAAGAAATAATCAAGAATAATTTTATTGACGCTAAAAATTTATTAAACGATTTTATTTCAAACGAAAATAATTTTGTTGCTATTGAAAAGTCCGGCAAAATGTTTGTGGATGCCGTTAAAAACAATAAAAAAATATTTTCGTGTGGCAACGGTGGTTCCATGAGCGACGCCATGCATTTTGCAGAAGAGCTGACAGGTCGTTTCAGAAATGACAGAAATCCAATTCCTGCTATTGCTATTTCTGACCCGTCTCATATCACATGCGCAGGAAATGACTATGGTTTCGATAAAATTTTTTCGAGATATATTGAAGGTCTTGGACAAAAAGGCGATGTTTTGCTCGCTATAAGCACAAGTGGAAATTCAAAAAATATTATTAATGCAGTGAATTCTGCACACAAAAAAGGAATGACAGTTGTTGCATTAACAGGAAAAAATGGCGGAGAACTTGCAAAAATATGCGATATAGAAATTAGAGTACCTTGGACAGGATATGCAGACAGAATTCAGGAAATACACATCAAAATTATTCATTCGTTAATCCAATATATTGAAGGAAACATCTAATAATTTTTTATTTATTTTTATTACTTGTTTCTTTTTTGTATTTTGAAACCTAAAATAATTTTGTTTAAATTATTGAAAATATGTTAAAAAAATTCCCAATAATAATCTTTATAGCAATACTAATAATGGATGTATTGCCATCATGCTATGATAAAGATTTTCTTGACATTTCAGACTCAATAAATTGGCATCCCTCATTCTCACTGCCAATAGGAAGTAATGATTTTGAAGTAGATAATTTTTTCGATTCCCTTCCTAATGTTAGTGATATTTTAGACACATTATCTACCTTGCCTGATTCTTTGTCATATTTACCAGATTCCCTATCAGGCCTTCCTGATTCTATAATAATACATGTTTTAGATTCAATTGGTGTTCTAGATTCTCTCGGTTTTGATTCTCTTTATTATAATAATGAATTAAGATACTTGTTACAAGAAAAAATTCCTCTTAAAGACGATTACGACTTTGATTTTGATTCAATAAATGATGATTATGACATTATTGACAGTATGCTTTTTAAAGTCAATATAAAAAATGGATTCCCTACCGATGCTTATGTACAAATTTATTTAATTGATTCTGTTGATAATATTATTGATTCTCTATTTTCAGAATCATTGAGCTTTTTCCAAGGAGCAGAAATTGACAAAGATGAAAAAGTTATTAATCCCACTAATGTTAATTTTGATGTTAATTTAAGTCGCGAAAGAATTGATAACCTCAAAAATGCAAAAAATGTTTTATTTAATGTAAATCTTTCGATAAAAAGTGAAGATATTGAAACAGTCAAATTTTTCTCTTCTTATGAAATCTATATAAAACTTGGCTTGAGAATAGCATTTCATTATGATATGTCGAATTCAGATAATAACGATTAATACTTATGAAACGACTTATATACTTTTTTTTACTATATTTCATAATAATTAATGTTAATGCTCAAGAAAGCAGCACATTATATTTCATGCAATCAATTCCACAATCGAACTTAATAAATCCTGCCATACAGGGAAAATGTAAAATTTTTGTTGGTTTACCTGCTTTGTCCTCAATATATTTTGATGTTTCAACCGGAATTGCATATAACGACATATTAACAAAAAACAATGCTACAAACAAATTCGATCTTGATTTTGACAAATTAATTACCAGACTAGATTCTACAAATTATTTTTCCACTTCAGTTAATATTAATCTTCTTTCCTTAGGTCTTCAATTTAAGAATAATTTATATTTTACGTTCGATGTCTCTGACAAAGTATTTGCAAGAGCAGGAATACCAAAAGATTTGTTAAGATTTGCATGGCAAGGAAATACTCAATTTGAGGGAAAAAGAGCAAGTTTTGATAATTTCAATATTGATTTAAATTATTACCATGAGTTAGCTTTAGGTGTATCTAAAAAAATTGACAATGTAACAGTTGGAATAAAAGGAAAAGTTCTTTTTGGAATTGGTAATTTAACTTCAGAAAGAACAAAAATCGGATTTTCGTCTGATTCTTCTAATTTTGACATAACACTAAATTCAGATATTCTGATTAATACATCCGGACCCATAATTATAACTCAAGACCAAGACAGTTCAATAAACACGCCTGAATTTAACGATGACAAATCAATAACCGATATTGCTCTTAACCGAGAAAATATGGGTTTTGCTTTAGATGCAGGTGTAGTTTACGACATTAATGATTTTGTCTCTTTGTCTGCAAGTGTTATTGACCTTGGATTTATTAATTGGAAAGATGATGTGAATAACATTTCTCAAACAGGTAATTTTACATTTTCGGGAATCAATATGCAAGATACTACTTTCATTTCCAGCATTACGGATTCTATTAAGAATTTCACTCGTATGAATCCGATTACTCATAATTCTTACTCATCATCATTAACGTCAAAAATTTATTTGGGAGGCGTTTTTAAAATCAACAAAGACATTTCTTTTGGGGCTTTAAGCAGAGGCGAGCTATATAATAAAAAATACTATCAGGCATTTACTTTTTCTGCCAACACTCATTTTTTAAAATTTTTAAGCACAACGGTTTCTTACACTATTAATGATAAAGGATATAATAATTTTGGTTTTGGTTTAGGTCTTAAAGGCGGTCCTTTACAATTTTATTTAGTAAGCGACCATCTGCCTGTTAAGCTACAAGAAACAAACAAAGTAAATCTGCGTTTTGGGTTTAACTTGCTGTTTGGTTGCAAGAAAAAAGAGGATGTCGGTTCAAAATCTAGGAACTCGTTGCTATGGTTTTAATTGTTCTAAAGTTACAAGTTGAACTTTACAACTTTTAAGAATCATCAATACAAGAACATAAATGAAAAAATTCATAACATTAACATTTCTATTATTATCAATATACTCACAAGCAGAAAACCTCAATCTTAATAATAAATTATCTAAAAATGATATTAAAATTGAATATCAAAAAATTATTATTCAAGATGTTGAAGCTAACATAAAAATTATCTTTCTCAATAAAGAAAAATCTTCATTTTATAAAAATAAAGACATACATTTTATTGTAAATGGCAAATCTCACAAGTCTAAAATAATTGACAATAAAATAATTATAAAACACAAATTCCATTCAAAAGAAAAAATTAATATTGTTATAGACAACTGTTCATTTTCGGAACAAATAAACCCTATCCCTTTATGGTTGTCAATTCTTCCTCCGTTAATTGCAATATTTATAGCATTATTATTTAAAGAAGTTGTTACTGCTCTATTTCTTGGAATATTGGTTGGCACAACAACAATATATTTTTATCAAGATGCTTCTTTTATTGTTGCTTTTTTTAAAGGAATGTTTTCAATAGTTGATACTTATGTTATTGAATCTATGAGCGACAAAGGTCATTTGTCGATAATAGTATTCTCTATGCTTATTGGAGCAACAGTTAATATAATTACCCGAAACGGAGGAATGAACGGAATTGTGAATATTTTATTGAAATATGTCAAAAGTGCTCGTTCGGGTCAATTAATTACATGGTTTTTGGGACTTGCAATTTTTTTCGACGATTATGCAAACACTCTTGTTGTTGGTAACACAATGCGTCCTGTTACCGACAGAATGAAAATCTCACGAGAAAAGTTAAGCTATATTGTTGATTCAACAGCTGCTCCTGTTGCCGCTCTGGCACTTGTTACAACTTGGATAGGTATTGAACTGAGTTACATTCAAGACGGAATATCAACAATTGGGATAAACACTAGTGCCTACAGTGTGTTTATTAGCTCGTTAAGCACTCGTTTCTACCCTATTTATACAATTATTTTTATGTTTATTTTAATTGTAATGAAAAAGGATTTTGGTCCTATGCTTAAGGCTGAGAGAAAAGCAAGAAAGGCAGATTTAGTTAAAATAGCTGTAAAAAAACAAAAAAATAAAAATATAAAATACAACAATAAATGGTTTAATGCAGCCATTCCTATTTTAATTATCATTTTAGGCACTCTTGTAGGGCTATTATATACAGGCTGGGATGGTAATATCTGGAATAATAATTCTATAAAATTTTCATCAAAATTATCGACATTTATTGGGCACTCCAACTCTTATTTGGCTTTGCTTTGGGCTTCGCTATCAGGAGTAATTGTTGCAATTGCATTATCAATGGGACAAAAAATATTAAATCTGCGAGAATGTATTGAAAGCTTAATAACGGGTTTTAAAACAATGTTTAATGCAATACTAATTTTAATACTAGCATGGTCGTTGGCTCAAATTACAAAAGATTTACACACAGCCGATTTTATTACACAAAGTTTAATTTATATCAAGATATCGCCATATTTTTTACCAACGATGACATTTATTTTGTCAGCATTAATTGCTTTTTCAACAGGTTCGTCGTGGGGAACTATGGCAATTCTTTATCCATTAATCCTTCCGGCTTCATGGTTAATATGTAAAAATTTCGGTTTTGATTATAACGAATCGCTTGCTATTTTCTATAATGTTGTATCGTCAATTTTAGCAGGTTCTGTCTTAGGTGATCATTGCTCACCAATTTCTGACACAACAATACTCAGTTCTCTTGCAAGTTCGTGTAACCATATTGAACATGTTCGCACTCAACTTCCTTATGCGTTAACGGTTGGGGCGGTATCAATTTTATTTGGCACTATACCTTCTGCTTATGGGATTTCTTCTTTATTGTTATTTCCTTTAGGAACAATTGTTATATATTTAACAATTAAATTTGTTGGGAAAAAAGTTGAATGATTATTTGGATTTTTTGAATTAGGCTTTTAATCACCATCTAAGGCAGTCAT